>JAICHI010000073.1 GCA_025922735.1 Nitrososphaeraceae archaeon
AATTCCGACCTTTATTGTGGAACATATTTGGGTTAGCGACTTGCAACAATAATTCAACCATCCTCTATTTTTGAGCTATTTATCTTATCTTATCTTATTTTCTCCCTCCCTTCTACTTCAACACTCCTAATTTCTCTTCATATTCGATTCCTTTGACTAGACCCAAGAAGGTTATCTAATTCTTGCCATTCATAAAGCCAGAGCTTCAAAAGCAAAAGTGGAAAGAAGGAGTGCATGAGGGGAAAAAATTTTCTCTTTTCCTATCTTTCCTTCTATGAAGAGACAGGCATACATATGCATTAACTGCGCGTAATGCAAAAAACCTAGGATGAAGGAAATAGTTACTGTACGCTTTCTTGGACAATGTTTGCCAAGGAACCCTAGAGGTATAGCATGTTATGCTTACATCATTAGGAATAAAGAAGGTCATTTATTAGATGAGTCTTGCGGTCTAGCAGCGGAGCCAAATTCTCCATCGTCTACCAATAGCGTCGCCACCTATACTGCCTTGATAAGAGCGCTTGAATGGCTTATCAAAAATCGTTATAGGAACGATATCATAAAAGTATATGGCAATTCAAAGCTTGTGATTTCTCAGATTAATGACGGAGAAACTGTCATCAGCAAAAACAACAAAAACAATATATCAAAAAGTACTCTTTCACTCTATACAAAAGTAATGAAGATGAAGGCAAAATTCTATTATATATCATTTGAATTGAATAACGACAGTAATAATAGGCATATTGATGATAAAGAAATCGAAGAGCTATCCCTACTAGCCTACATAGAAGCAAAAACGAAAATACTCGAACAAAGCAGAAGTGGGCTTAATAATAGCATAGATAGAAACAGACAAGAACTGAAGAAAAAGTTATTCCCTACTGCTGCAGAATTAATGATGGCCGCAGCAAAATAAATAAACAAGAGCTACTTGCTCCTTTGAGAAATTGCGAAAAGATCAAAACAGAAGTTCTTGATAGACACCATTTTCTAAAATAACATCCTTATTCTGACTGATATTAGGTTGCTCGTTGTCAATCTGCTCTTGGTAAGAAGGGTCCGCTTGTTAATGATCTAGATTATTATTCTTAGTCATATAGCATGGTTTATCTTCATGAATACTACGTATAATGATCCTGAATTTAGCAAGCCCTTATCTTTGCAAAATAAAGAACAAGACTAAAAATAGAAAGCTCATTAAGTAAATGTTAACATCTTCTATTCCTGGCTAGATGAAAATATTTCCTCGATATTTCAAATTCATAGTAATACAATTGTTTTTAGTCGTCGTCGTCTTCTATACACTATCGATGTTACTTTCTAATCCGATCTCTCAATATCTCGATTCAACAGTTGCGTTCTTACTACAAGAACCTTCATACTATGAATCTAACACTACTATAACCTCTCCTTCCATTTCTCAGAATAAATCATCATTATCATCGTTGTCACTGGACACAATGAATAATGATACAATATCAGTATTGGTAGGAGCTACTTTAATAGATGGCACTGGAGATCCGCCAAAACCAAATGCAGTCATAATTATTAATGGCAATAAAATATTTGTAGTAACCCATGAAACTGAATATCACGATCAATATTTTTCACTTATCAATAATGAAACTGCTAAAGTAAATTTCTTAAATCTCACAGGAAAATATGTCATACCTGGCCTTTTTGATATGCATGCTCATGTTGCTGGAGTGAGAAAAAATTCATACAACCAGAATTTTTCAGAAAATGCACTTGAGATGCTTTTAGACTACGGAATTACTACCATAAGAAATCCTGCTGGTCCTACCAATCAATCAATAGCCTTAAAACACAATATATCTGAAGGCAATATTGAAGGGCCTGAAATATTTACTGCTGGAAGACTGCTTAATGGTCCGCAAATAGCAATACCGTTTGTAGAAAAGCAAATTAGCAACGAAGAACAAGCCCAAGAAGAGGTCCGTCATCAGGCCGTAGCAGGAGTGGATTATATCAAGCTATATGTTGGTTTACCGCCCAACTTGGTAAAAGCTGCTATAGACGAAGCTCATCGCCAAGGAATAAGTGTCATAGGACATCTGTATATGACAAGCTGGACTGATGCTGCAAACTTGGGAATTGACGCTTTAACTCATGGAGTACCAGTAAATCCTTTCTTATTATCAGCAGGCGACAAACGGGAAAAATTCCTTGAAAATGGTGGAGGTCCTTTTGACCATTTCTTATGGTTAGACTTGGTGGATTTCAATAGTACAGAGTTTGAGGAAATGATAAATGCATTAGTAGAAAACGATATACCTGTAGATCCTACTTTGAGCATATACGAGGCATTGCTAAAGGAGGAGAATGATGGAAATGATTATGGTTTTTCTGATCCACAAAATCAGCTACGTTGGGCTAAAGTACTACAATTAACAAAAATCTTGTATGACAATGGGGTACAAATTCTATCGGGCTCCGATATACCGAACTTTGAGCTAGTTCCAGGAGCAAGTCTTCATAATGAGTTAAAGCTATTAACAGAAGCTGGCATAAGGCCATTGGAAGTTATAGAGATTGCTACAAATAATGGTGCTAAGGCTCTAGGTATTGATGACATTACAGGTACGATACAATCGGGAAAGCAAGCTGATATGATCGTTCTTTCTGCGAATCCCATACAAAATATAAGCAATACACAGGAGATTGAAGCAGTAATCGTTGACGGTAGATTTGCTGATATAGACAACCAACGATTGGTAAACTAATCCTTCTAGCCATCCGCTTTCGTACATATGCTATGTGCAATAATTTATTGTGGCAATAACAGCCCACAAATAACCCTGTCTGAAACTACAGAAAGTTGAGGCTTGATTATACTCGGGATTCTTGCAACTCAATAGACAAATTGCTTTCAGCATGGAGACCACCGCGTGAGGGTCTACAAAATCTAGACTGCAGATTCTCGTTAGAAAAATTCGCTGAAATGCCAAAGCAACCTTACCGAGCTACTATAAACTGATGTCTTACACTAGAATAGCACCTCAACTGCTGAATATATCTCGTCATAACTTGATCGAGTTGAAAATGAATCTCTCAGTCCTGAGGTCATATACTATTAAGCTTCAGCATCACTAACATTTCCCGATTGCTGTACTATGGACAACTTATTACGTTTGTGGCAGCCATTTTCAGACATCAACCAACCCGCACCAAAAATAGGTTTACAATGAGAATTAATGGATCTTTGTGCTTCAGCTTTAAGAAGAAAAAAGAATTCTATTGGGTCTAAGGAATGTCTCTCTTTTATCTATCTACTGCCTGTCAAGCTGATATATTCATACGCCTTGACTGCGTTGTCAAATGCATACTGCACTTGCTGGAACTGCTTTCTAAACTCGGCCACGTCGTTGGCTATCATTGCCGGATCCTGCTTGTCCACCACAACGCGCTTGATAAAATTAGCAATCTCTTTCATCTCGCCTTCCTTCATGCCAAGGCGCGTCGTCTCCGGTACTCCTATCCTCACACCGCTAGGGTGCATATAGTGTCTGCCTGCCTTGATGTCACCTGGCAGTAACTGCCGATTCAATATAATGCCTGCCTTCTCAAGCTCTTTTTCGATGGTACCACCGTCGCCAAACTTAGTCACATCTACAGCAATCTGGTGTGATGCAGTGTAGCCGTTCTTTTCTCCTAGAAGTCTAAAGCCGTAGCTTGCGAGTGCCTCTGCTAATGCCTTTGCATTCCTTATCACCTGTTTGGCATACGCTTTACCAAATTCTAACGATTCAGCCAGTGCAATGGCCTTGCCTGCTACATGGTGCAAGTGGTGACTGCTGGTGTTCCCAGGAAATATTGCCTTCTTGATAGGCTCTGCATGCCTCGCGTATGATACTATACAACCGCCTTGGGGTCCCCAAAGCGTCTTATGCGAGCTCATGGTTATCGAATCAGCCCCCTCCTTCAGTGGGTCTTGGAACTCGCCTCCTGCGATCAGCCCAGCAACGTGTGCTCCGTCATAATTGATATACATACCATAGTCGTGCATAAACTCAGCCAATTCTTTAACTGGGTGCGGGAACAAAAACAAACTACCGCCAAACATCCCTATCTTGGGAGCCTTGCCGTTGCGTGCCATCTCCTCTATCTTTTTCTTTGTTGCGTCGACATCTATCGTCATCTCTTCCTTCGAAAAGGGATAGTGCTCGATGTTGAGGCCATGTACCAGTCCAGCAGTGCCTGAGTGCTCTTTCTTCCCGTGTGAAATGTGACCCCCTGACGGTATAGATGCAGCCATCATCCAGTCGCCAGGGCTTGAAAAGGCGGCATAGATGGCAAGGTTTGCTACGACTCCAGATGTCGCCCTGCAATCGGCAAATTCAGCTCTGAAGACCCTACGTGCAAGATCGTTGCATATCAGCTCTACTTGGTCGATGTAGATGCAGCCCGCATAGACACGCTCACCGGGCCATCCCTCTGCGTATCGGTTGCCAAAGTCAGACATAAGAGCCTCCCTTACTGCAGGGCTCGGGATATTTTCACTTGCTATAAGCGGGATCGATGTGTTAAACCATTTATGATGCTCATGCATCAGCCTCAAAACGTCATCGTAGGCCTTTTTGGCACTCATTTCAAATTGATTGATCAAATTGGCTCTTTTAAGTTATCGATTCGAACATTTTTAGATCTGCCTGCTTAGTCTTCATGATCTCAGGCTTCGCCTAGTGCGCAGCATAGGATAAATAATACATCTACCTCGTGTGTAACAGCTGGCATCCTTCAGTTAGCCCAGTTAGCCCCATTAGATATATCACTCCTAACTTTGTGGCGGTATTTAGATGAGAGGTGACGATCAAAAAATCATGAATTGTCCCCCCCCCAATTATTAGAAATCGAGAGGATTGCATCTCAAAGCCTGTAAGCTTTGACATTTGCCAGAACTATTTCCGGTGTGAGCGCGTCCTTCCAGAGGAGAAGCGAAATCAAATGGCGCCATTTATGCAAAAACCAGTCAGTCAGTCAATCAACCAATACCTCTTGCATATAAACTCCATTATGTATTTAACCATGACAAGGGTCAAGGAATAACAATCATTACTTCTCTCTCTGCGATATCGTGACTAAGGCCGAGGGTTCTAAATTCTTCTTGCTGTAGCAGAAAGTTACATCATACTATGATTTTGAAAAACCCCGCAGTGCCATTATCTTCATTTCATGAGCATGCCATACCCTCAGGCAAGTCTGCTGACTGCAAATGCCGAACCAAATGTTACGATGCTTCCAATGATCGTTACAAATCCGACAAGCGCCCAGTTGACATCTGGCAGCTGCAAGACAGGTAGGTTTGCTATGCTAAGAAAGTAGGTGCCAAAAGTCATCAAGAATATTCCAACAACTATCAGCCCAATTACTTTAAACATATACGCATCGGAAGATTGCGATGGAGCCATAAGACTGGTTAAGCTTGAAAGATTTGATAAAGTGAAATACCAAATCAACCTTGTATTTCAAAGCGATCGAAATGCAGTCAAAAGAGGGAGGGAATGACCCCCTCCGCATTGGAATCTGCAATATCTCTCCTTTGCTTACCTAGAAACTTGAGATGGGTCTTTTAAGAAGAATGATACTGCTAGTAAGCTTGTTGGATTGGCAAAGCGTTATTCCATACTGCTGCAAATGGCTGCTCGTGAAGCAACTTGACAATCCGACATGCTTTTATGATACTTATTATAAGTTATCTATCTAATCTTTAATAGGCTGCTACGTTATAAGAAATAGCGTGCGATACAGAAGCAGAACAGACATTATATCACAAATTCTTGAAGCCGCGAGTGGTGGAGCAACAAAAACTAAGATAATGTACAGAGCATTTCTGTCATATGCTCAATTAAAAGAATATCTCAATGTTCTCACTATCAACGGTCTACTTGATTATAATTCCTCAGAACAGATTTTTAGAACAACTGAAAAAGGGGACAAATTTCTAAAATTATACAGTCAGATC
>JAICHI010000074.1 GCA_025922735.1 Nitrososphaeraceae archaeon
CAAGCAGTATGGTCTTAGGTGACACAAGTGCGCCAGCTGCGTCTGAGTTGCCGTCTATTCCGTCTGTTCCGATGCATCCTATTGCAACATCGCCTCTATTAAGCTCAGCCAAACATGAAAGTGCCGCTTCTTGGTTTCTCCCGCCAAGACCGTTCTTAAGTCTACCCAGCTTGACAGTGGTCTCGCCTCCGGCCACTATTGCAAGACGCTTGGATCCAAGGTCTAACGCAAGCCGTGCCAGAAACTTTCCAAATTCTTTAGCGTCGCCATCAAATTCTGATCCAAGATTTACCGCTTGCATGCCGCGCTTTTTGAGATACCCGACTGCTGCTTTGCATGCGATACTATTGTTTCCAATAAGCACATTGTGGATGCGAGAAAATAGCTCCTCTTGTGGCTTGGGAGTTTCTGCTATCTTGCCATTGGCACCTTTGGTAATGTATTGAATAGCAGTAACGGGACTTTCTATGCGATATTTTCTCAAGATATTCAAGGCATCGCTAAAAGTCGAGCTGTCAGGATAGGTAGGGCCTGAAGCAATCATTCCAAGGTCATCTCCTATCACGTCAGAGAGAATCAGCGACAGCAGGGTAGATGATTCGTTCACATGTCGCAGGAGCTGCCCTCCCTTGACTGCTGATAAGTGCTTTCTCACGGCATTTATCTCGTGAATCGATGCTCCAGAGCGAAGGAGTGAGCTTGTGATTTCTTGTTTGTCAGCCAAAGTGATGCCTGGTGCAGGCAGGGGCATTAGTGCCGAGCCACCACCTGAGATTAAGAAAATTACAAGATCATTCTGATCAGCCTTTCTCAGGATCGAGAGAATATTTTTTGTGCCCCTTATTCCTGCTTTGTCAGGTATCGGGTGCGAGGCCTCAGTCACCACGACTCCCTTGATCTCGGCTTTGGTTCCGTAAGGAACAGTGATCGCGCCAGCAGCGAGCTTGTTACCCAAGACAGTGCAAGCCGCATAGGCCATGCCCTGTGCTGCTTTACCCGCGCCGACAATGTATGCGCGGTCAAACTCTCCCAGCTTTGCTACATTCCCATGAATGTCACGAACTATCAGTCCGCTATTGCTGAATTTTAGAGCACGCTTCATGAGCGGAGCAGGCCTTACGCTGTCAAGTGCAACTTCAAGCGTAGAGAGAATTAGGCGCGATGATCTACCGCTGTGAAATTTCTCCAATTTGTGACGATTTACAATCAATCATTAATTACCAACTACAGCACCTAATAATTTCTTTTTATAATGCCGATTTCTTTATTGTATAGAGGCAAAAGTCGCATTCTTCGCAGACATAATAAAGGTTGTCAAAGTCAGAACAAAGCATCATGCTGTCGTGACAACGGGGACATTCTATCTCCTGCTCCAAGAACGGAACCTGATTTTCTTGCTCTTC
Source organism: Nitrososphaeraceae archaeon (assembly GCA_025922735.1). Lineage (GTDB taxonomy): Archaea > Thermoproteota > Nitrososphaeria > Nitrososphaerales > Nitrososphaeraceae > Nitrososphaera. The sequence continues at coordinate 1,404 of JAICHI010000074.1, forward strand.
CTTGGCTTTCATTGTTGATGGCATTACCTTTTCTGTTTCAAGCGTGGGTTCTACCATGAAAGGAAGTAAATAGCTAGTTCTTCTTAAGGCCTGCAACACCTTGAAGAGAGGGAGGGGTATCCCATCTCTCTCTATTCATCTAGAACAATATACGGATGCGTAAAAGCCTTAGAAACACTAAAGCACTTTTGTAGGCATAGATTAAGACCTAATTCATCCCTGTATTTTTTGATTCCCTGAGGAAGTCACTGGTCAATTTCGAGAGTTTTATGTTTTATACACTCGACCTAGAGCATTTGTATTCCCTTCTACTAATCAAGATTAAGAATAGAGATTATAGAACCATTATGAAAAAAGACGTAACATAATTCTCAAAAATAGTATCCCCTTTACACATCAAGTGCTAAAAGCATAAATTATCTCAAAATTGAAGAAAATCTCATTAATGTTTACGTTATATACGCCACAAACTGCTGATAAGGCACTGCCTGAAGTCAAGCGTTTATTTGAAAATATTATAACGCAAAAGAACGATGTTGTTGCCCTGCAAGAGGAGATTCAGGCAATAATTGACTCGGGTAGTCCCTTTGAAGGTTTTATAAAGAAAAAACAAGAACTCAACGCTGCTGTCACCAATCTGTACAGGGCGATAGAGCAGCTTGAAGCGACAGGGGTAATAATAAAAAGCGTGGATGAAGGCTTGCTTGATTTCCCTTCAAGGAGGTTTGACGAAGAGGTCTGGCTGTGCTGGAAAGTAGGGGAAAGCAAGATAAAGTTCTGGCATGGAAAGGATGAGGGCTTTATGGGACACAAGCCGCTTGAAAGCACAGGGGTAATAGAGCCGTAGCTTTGGCTTTATAGAACTTATTGCCGGTGGATTGATATGCCTATAGATGCTGCAGAGTTTGACGCCCATAAAGATGTTGGAACAATCATTACGCAATTCTTATGTAGAAACTCAGACAAAGGCTATTCTGCCAGAGAGATAGCGCAGGCAACAGGTATTGCAGAGACAAATGTAAATAATGCCATGCTCAAACTAGGATTATCTGATCTTGCAAGCGCAATAGCAGGCAAGCGGAAAAAGTTTCGGATAGAAGACGTAACGATAAATGGACTAACCTACTACCGGTGTGTTTCTCAATGATTTCAAAAAGCATAGTAATAAGTTCCTGTATATGGCAGGAGATAAGTGCTGCTGTCTATTTGGCTACGAGCTATCCGAATCCGATTTCTCCTAGCGTCAGTAATTGCAGTCACCAACGGACTTGCTATCGCTTACTGGAAATACGCGGCCATAGACCCACTTTATGCCATTCTCACATATATTGGCGTGGTTTTTTTGCATGCAAGCGTAGACCTTCTCAATGACTACTGGGATCATAAGCGAGGAATCGATAGCGCAACGAAGAGGACAAAGTTCAGTGGCGGGACAGGAGTTCTTCCTGAAAACCTACTGACACCTCGCGCAGTATACATAGCTGGCATAATATTTCTTGTCCTTGGCGCGTCCATAGGGGCATATTTTGTCGCAATACGCGGAATAACGATAGCAGTAATACTTAGCTTTGCAGTTGTTGCCATCTACTTTTATTCAACAAGAATTGTAAATGCTGGATTAGGTGAGCTCTTTGTGGCTATCAAGGGGGCGATGATTGTGCTTGGAACGCTTTACGTACAAAATGCTGTGTTAGAGCCGACTGCTCTATATGTCGGGGCAATAGTCGGCATCCTGTCTGCAACAGTGCTCTTTATCAATTCATTTCCGGACTATGAAGCAGATAGGTCAAAAGGGCGTCGTACCCTAGTAATAATGCTCGGAAGGAAAACCGCTTCAGCCATATTTCCCATATTTATTATTGCGGCCTATGCGTTGATCGCCGTAGGTATTTTTCTCGGCTTTACGAAGATCTATTCACTAATCTGTTTTGCATCGATACCGTTTGCTATTAAATCAGTCTTGCAACTGAGAAAGGAACCGGAAAGTACCGAAAAGATAGTGCCTGCAATGGCTTCAGCTGTGACATACTCTAGAATTACTGGCTTTTTGCTGGCTATCAGTTTTGTTCTCTAGATGAGAAATATGCATTCTTCTAGTTTTGTTCTATTAGTCGAATTAACAACGGGTTTTTTCCCTTGAAGATATGGAGTCAAAAGGCTAAGCCTAAATTTCTTAGGTGAGTAATAAAATTCGATTCGTTATTATTTTGCATGTTGACATATCTGAGCCATTGTCGTCGTCGTCATCATCATACCAAACTGTTGAGGGCTTTGCCACGTCTGAGGGTACAAAGAATTACACAGAGTATGCTATCTCACAGGGAAGGCCGATAAGTCACTTTAAGTCTTTTGACAGCCTTCACCTATCAAGCATAGGGATGGGAACATATTTGGGCCAGCCAAGTGAGGAGGATGATCAGGCTGTCGAAAATGCAGTCTTTGAGTCAGTCAAGTCCGGCGCGGTCAATGTCATCGATACTGCGATAAATTACCGTGCCATGAGGTCGGAAAAGAGCATCGGTAGAGCACTCTTGCGTCTCGTAAAAGACAAGATAATTTCACGAGATCAGATTTTTATATCTACTAAGAATGGCTATATCACAAATGACGGTGACTACCCAAACATCGATGTAATGGAATACATCCACAGGATGTATATCCAAACTGACGTAATAACTGCGGACGACATTAGCTCTGGCTACAACATTATCAACCCTAACTACCTTGCGAAGTGTATTGACAAGTCACTCATGAACATGCATGTTTCTAGCATTGATCTAGTTTACATTCATAACGCCTTTGAGAGTTGGTACCAGGATGTAAGCAGGGAGCAGTTTATGGAGATGCTTGTAAAGGCGTTTGAAGTTTATGAAAAATATCGGGCTAAAAACAAGATTCGTTACTATGGCATGGCAACTTGGACATGTTTTAGGGTTCCACCCACAAGTCCGGAATACCTCTCGCTTGAGCAAGCAGTCAAGTGCGCTGAGAGTGTCGGAGGCAAGGACCATGGTTTTAGATTTATCCAGCTCCCCTACAACCTAGCATACAGCGAGGCACTTTTGCTTAGGAACCAGTCAGTACGTTCTGAGGAAAATCTTACAATTCTGCAAGCAGCAGAAAAACTCAACATCGGCATATTTACAAGCATACCTCTCTTCCAGGGAAGGCTCCTCCGTAGCCAAATCCCGGATTATGGAGGTATTAGTGACCCTGTAGCCAAACTAGTGCAGATTATTCGATCAAGTCCATCGGTTATCGCACCTCTCATTGGGCAGAAAAAGGCTGAACATGTTGAAGAAAACCTAAAGACTGCAAACATGCCACCTCTTTCAGAGGAAGAATTCAAGCAGGCTATTCGCATACTCACCAGCCAGCAGATATAAGAAATCTACAAATTACAGACATGAGGTTTTGGTGGTCGATGACAATAGCAGATGAAAGAGGGTCTCGTATTGATTGAAGCTATCGGCTTTGTGATAATCATAGTAATATCATTAGCACTACCAATGGCCAATAGCTCAAATCCTCTACTAGCCTATTATTCTCTATTACCTGCAATCAGTGCTTTTGGTTCAGACGGCGGCCTGACCAGTGGTTCCTTGGCAGGAGTCATGTATGTACAAAACTCAAATGGTAGCAGTGTTTCCGTCGTAGACCTGGCGACAAACACAAATTTGTTGAATATGATAGTTGATGGGACGCTTCATAATATCGAACTCTCTGAAGATCAGCTGACGCTTCATATCATGACAACAAACAGGGATTCTGGAACCATCTTCATGCTCAATACTACAAACAACGAGCTAATTAGAGAGGTGTATACAGAAGCTTCTGTCCAAGATATTGCAACCGTTAATGATACTTTGTATATGAGTGACGAAATCGGAGGAAAGATACTGGTGACAAACGTAAACGGAACTCTCATAAATGAAATCGATGTTGGTTCTAGACCTCAATTCATGGAAGTAAGACCTGATGGACAAGTGCTATATGTCACTAGGTTAGGAGGTCCTATCTCAGTAGTTGACTTGGAACAGAATGTAGTGATAAAGGAAATAGATTCTGGGAGTATGCCTCATCGTCTTTCCTTTACTAACGACGGCTCAAGGCTATTCGTTGTAAACGCTGGAAGCGATACTCTGTCAGTTATCGACTCGCACAAACACGAAATAATCAAAACTATCCCTGTTGGCGATAATCCACAATACGTTGCATTAAACCCTGATGAGACGCTTGCTTATGTAACGAATAAGGACTCTAACACGGTATCAATAGTGGATACACAAGCTATTGAAGTGGTAAATGAAATTGCCGTTGGCAACGGACCTTATGGAATTGCATTTAGTGCAGACAGCGGCGATTTGCTCTATGTTAGTAACATGAGGGGAAATGATTTGTCCATTATCAATACTACAAGTAACAACATTAGTGATAAAATCTCTACAGGGGGCGCAGGACCAAATCAAGTGGTTGTAAGAAAACCTGATATTGAAATAGTAAGAGATGAAGATGAGAATAGTATTAGTAATAATTCGCCTCTTATTGCCCGTGTATTTGTTGAAGTGCC
>JAICHI010000075.1 GCA_025922735.1 Nitrososphaeraceae archaeon
AAAGGTTTCATTCAGTATTGCAGAAATTGCATCAAGGTCATCACGTAGTGTTATTATCATATGTTCTTGTTTTCAACATATGTCCCGCTTTTTGGCGTTTAAAGTGTTTTTATGCTGTTATTTCAAGGTAGAAGTGTTGCATTTTGTTGTTGTTGTTTTAGATACATGCACACTACCAAAGCACATTCAACTATTGAAATCATGATGAATACAAGACCAATACACTCCATCTCATGTTACTTCTTCTAATGCCTCATTTTGACAAGCAACAGCAAAAGAGCCTTTTTGGATGTAACACAATGAGAGAGAGTATTCTAAAATAAAATATTATTACTAATAAAATAGTGCGGGGGGTGGGATTTGAACCCACGAACCCCTAAGGGATGAGGTGTCCCAGTCAATTACAACATCTGAGCATCACGTCATCATCAGAATATAGATGATGATCTCACGCCGTTGACCGGGCTTGGCGACCCCCGCCTAGATTCGTTGTGCTATTTCTGCCTCACTAGAATAATATTGTTGTTCTTATTCGATGTTGATTGGCACGCCGCCACCGCTCTTGCTCTTGAGCTTAAAGGATACTTCAAGTATGCCGTTTTTGTAATTGGACTTGGCTGTAGTTGAGTCGACTTTTTCTGGCAGCTCCACTGTTTTGTGATAACGCGGCTGTCCAGTGACCGATTCAATAGTGAGGGAGTTTTCGTCTGCTCTCAGACGCAAATCTTCTTTGTTGACGCCTGGCACTTCGGCAACAACACGCAGCTCATCCGGCCCTTTGATAATGTCCACCAAGGGTTCGCGCTCTTCCTTGACTGTTACGTTACCCCCAAGGATGTTTGGAAAAGCATCAATATTTCCAAACTTGCGCACCACTGGCTTGCCGTCTGGACCGACTTTGACAGAATATCCATATACAATGGGTCCCATTTCACGAACGATAGAGCCATCGTCCATCTTCCGCTCCTTTACCAAATTCTTTGGAACCTGTTGCTCGACATTCTTAAAAGACTCTTGCATCATCTTTTCAATGTCCCGCATCATCTCATCGATGTCGGGGAACCAAGATCCAAAACGCCTTCTCCTCCCAAACCATTCGTCAAACGGTGATGACATATGTCTAAAAAGATAGGAGGAATTGCTATTTTAAAGTATTTGTTTCACTATTGATTATCTAGTTCCTTATGTAGCTCTTTGAGAAGTGCTTTCTGCCTGTCTGTAAGATTGGTTGGAACCTTGACATTTATCCTCAGGTGAAGGTCACCTCTCCCAGCACTACCAATGCGAGGAAGTCCTTTACCCTTTATCTGCAAAATGGCACTTGCAGGAGTACCTTGTGGAATCTTTAGTTTTTCCGACCCTTCAAGCGTTGGTACACGAAGGTCTGTGCCAAGTGTAAGGTCTGTAAACTTGACATCAAGGTTGTAAAGCAAATGCCCATCTGCAAGCCTTTCAAACTTGGGATGTGGCTTGATATGTAGCCTGACTATGAGGTCTCCAGATATACCTGCTTCTGACATTTCACCTTCCCCCCGTAGCTGAAACGCCATACCATCTTCAACCCCCGGTGGGATTTCTAGCTTAATTTTTTTAACTTGTTTTGCTCTGCCACTTCCTCTGCAGTTGGTGCAAGGCTTGTCAATTATCTGACCCTGACCTTGGCATGTCCTGCAAGGCTCCATTGTAACAATCGTTGAAAACCTATTTTGACTATATACTCGCTTTGTCTGACCCTGCCCGTCACATACTGTGCACTTGCGTGGTTTGGTCCCAGGCGCGGCCCCGCTCCCACCACACTCCTTGCATCTGTCAAAACGAGGTACCTCGACTTCTTCCTTCTTGCCTCTGAGCACATCTTCAACTGTGACTTCCATGTCGTAGATGATGTCTCGGCCCCTACGCCTGCTGCCACCACCACCGCCGCCTCCAAAGCCAAAGCTGAAGAGGTCGTCGCCGAAAAAGCCCCCTCGGCGGCCAAACATCTGATCAAATATGTCGCGAAATCCTCCGAAGCCTGCATCACGAAATATCTCTTCAAAGTTGGCTTCAGACCCTCTGAATGCTTCCTCCGCGCCTACGTGGCCATAGACGTCGTAACGCTTACGCTTTTCGTCGTCAGAGAGTACTGCATAGGCTTCAGATAACTCTTTGAACTTTCCTTCTGCGCTTGGCTCCTTGTTTCTATCCGGATGGTATTGCAATGCAAGCTTGCGGTATGCATTCTTGATCTCTTCCTTGCTTGCCTTCTTTTGAACACCTAGAACCTCATAATAGTCCCGCTTGCTACTCAATGCAGATCTTCATCCTCTCTATTATTTTTGACAAGTGTCTTCCAAATATTGTTATGGCGAGGGGTTTGGCCCAGCTGCACTTCCTGTTGGCTCTGTTGGCCCAGCTGCACTTCCTGTTGGCCCACCACCAGTAAAGTCTGATCCTGCTGCACCTGGCTGTGGGGATGAGGCACCGGCACTCTGGTATGCCTGCGTGCTTATTTCTCCCAAGATGTTCTTCAACTCCTGTACCTTCGCCTTGATGTTTTCTAAGTTATTGCTCGCAATAGCATCACGGATTTCCTGCGTTAATTTATTCACTTTTTCTACATGATCTGGACTTACCTTGTCCTTGAGATCCTGCTTCACAAGCTTGTCAGCTGCGTAAATGAGGTTGTCAGCTTCGTTCCTTATCTCTGCCTCTTCCTTTTTCTTCTTGTCAGTTTCAGCGAATTGCTCTGAATCTCTCTTTAGCCTTTCAATTTCATCCTTGGATAGTTTGTTGTTTGCAGTTATTGTGATCTTTGCTTCCTTTTGCGTAGCCAAGTCCTTTGCAGTGACGTTCAATATGCCGTTTGCATCGATATCAAATGCGACTTCAATTTGGGGCACGCCCCTTGGAGCTGGCGGAATGCCAGATAGGTTAAACATGCCAAGTGAAACACCGTCAGCCGCCATCGGGCGCTCACCCTGCACAATATGTATTGTTACCGCAGTCTGGTAGTCTGCAGCAGTAGTGAACACTTTGCTTTTCTTTGTTGGAATTGTAGTGTTGCGCTCGATCAGGGGCTCCTTTAGTCCGCCCAGTACTTCCACACCCATTGTGAGTGGTGTTACGTCCACAAGCAGGATATCGGTTGAAACGTCTCCTGCTATGACTGCACCTTGGACTGCCGCACCCATTGCCACTGCCTCCATTGGGTCAATTCCACGTTCAGGCTCCTTGCCCATAACTGACTCCACGAACTGCCTCACCATGGGCATCCTAGTAGGGCCGCCAATCAAGATGATCTTGTCAATGTCTGCAGGCGTCAATTTAGCATCCTGTAACGCCTGCATCATAGGCTGCCTGCAGCGCTCAATTATAGGCCGGAGCAGTTCCTCAAGCTTTGCCCGTGTCAGCTGTAGTATCAGATTCTTTGGTCCTGAAGATGAGTCATATGCCAAGAAAGGCAGGTTGATCTCTGTCGTAACAACGTTTGACAGCTCTATCTTGGCCTTCTCTGCAGCCTCCCTGATCCTCATCATTGCAGCCTTGTCGCTTCTAACATCAAGGCCAGATTGCTTACGGAACTCCTGTACAACGTATTCGACAAGTGAATTATCCATATCGGTGCCGCCAAGCTGGGTGTCACCTGAAGTAGATCTGACTTGGAACACACCGCCTCCCATTTCCATTATCGTGACATCGAGTGTTCCTCCGCCAAGATCAAAGACCATTATCTTGAGGTCCTTGTTTGCCTTGTCAAGGCCATAGGCAAGTGATGCAGCAGTGGGTTCGTTAATTATCCTTACTACCTGAAGGCCGGCAATTTCTCCAGCGTCCTTGGTTGCCTGGCGCTGATTATCATTAAAGTAAGCCGGCACAGTAATGACTGCCTTGTCGACCGTTTCTCCTAAGAACGCTTCCGAGTCTCTCTTGATCTTTTGCAGAATGAATGACGATATCTGCTGTGGAGTGTACTCTTTGCCGTATACCTTGAACTTGAAATCTGTTCCCATCTTTCGCTTTGCCGCAATGACAGTTCCTTCAGGGTTTGAAATCATCTGACGGCGAGCTGGCTCGCCTACAATGAGTTGCCCATCCTTGGTAAATGCTACCACTGATGGGAATGCCTTGCCGCCTATAGAGGTGCCTTCCGCTGCCTGGATTATTGTTGGTTTGCCGCCTATCATAACTGCAGCCGCGGAGTTGCTGGTTCCAAGATCAATACCTATTATTTTCCCCATATTATATGCCTCCTTGAATATCCATCTCTTTAGTGTTATTAACGCTATTTTTAACTATCTTTGAAATTTCAACGAGGCTTGGTCTTAGCACCCTGCCGTTGAGTATATAGCCCTTTCTTATTTCGGCAGTCACTGTATTCTCTGCCAAGTCATCCCGAGCAGAATATGCTATAGCGTCGTGCACGTTTGGGTCAAAAGGTGTCCCGACTGCCTCTATCTCTCTTACTCCTTCCGAGGCAAGGAGCGAGTCAATATTCTTCAGTATTCCTTCCAACCCTTCAATGACTACTACCTGCTCTGACTTGCTCTGCCTAGCCACTGAGAGCGCTCGGAGGTAGTCGTCACGTATGTTGAGAAACTTGAGCAACAACTCAGCCTTGATCGATTCTGCCTTTGAGGCAAGCTGCTTTTCCATCTGCTTGCGGTAGTTATCAAAGTCTGCCATTAGGTACCTCATCTTGTTGAGGCTGCTCTCAGAGGATTCCTTTGCCTTTCTCAGCTCGTTCTTGACTGACTCTAGCTCAGCTCTCAGCGCCTCAACTTCTTCTCCTTCATCAACTGGTTTGCCCTCTTGCTGCTCGGCCATGATGTTGCCTCTTTCATCATCCTCGACCAAAGTGATTCACCTTCTGCTGTCAAAAACGGGGCCCATCTAATAATTAGATATCGCTCGTAAGAAATATAGCCAATCTCTACCAATGAACCGGTGCATATGAGCTCAGATGATGAACTTGAGGCGATCAAGCATAAGAAGCTGGCGGAGTTGCAAAAGGAGGCTGCCACCAAGGCAATGATGTCATCCATTACAGAGCCAATAGTGCTCACGGATTCTAACTTTGCAAGCGAGGTTACAAAATACCCCATCATGCTTGTGGACTTTTGGGCGCCTTGGTGCGGGCCATGTAAGATGGTCTCACCAATAATTGAACAATTATCTCGAGAATACTCTGGCAGGGTAGCATTTGGCAAGGTCAACGTAGACGAGAATCAAAGAATAGCGGCTTCATTTGGCATACAGAGCATTCCCACCCTGATGATATTCAAGGGCGGCAAGGCAGTCGACGTAATCATAGGCGCTATGCCAAAAGCACAGATCGAGATGAAGCTAAAACAACAACTATTGTCAAAGAACGATTCAATTTACGGATAGTTAGTAGAAAAAGAAAAAAGGTTGCACTTAGTTTATCCCTAAGTGCGGGAATGAAGCAACGCTTATTCCCAACTCGCCTTGGAGCTTTCTGATCTTGGTTGCGTATTCGCTCATCTTAGCGTTGTCGCCCTGTACCTTGGCGATCCTGTATCCCTTCCATGCCTTCCTCAGTGCGCCCCAACTCTGGCCTGGCGTAAAGTTGCCTCTCGATACTACTGCTTCGCGGACTGACATTATTGCTGTCATGCTGAGATAGATTCCTAGTTGGTACTTAGCACCGGTAGTCAACTTTCTCAGGTTTTGTAGTGAAAACAGTTGGCACGAGCCAGCTATGAGAGAGTAGCTGCAACTTTTGGTATCTGAGATAAAGAGACAGAGAATTTGGATCTCTTTCTCAATATATCTATATGTGCCTAACGGCATAACTACTATAACTCTACAAAATCACATTCCTTGCTCACTGTGTCAAATATCGCAGCGGTTGCCTTGTACCCAAAGAACCAACCGTTAGCAGTTCCGGGATTAATAACAATTG
>JAICHI010000076.1 GCA_025922735.1 Nitrososphaeraceae archaeon
CGTCTTTCATCATTTCCTTCAAATGGTCCGTCAAGAAGTGATCATCACATCGATAAAGGCTGATTTTAACCGGCTTTGGGGGAAGAACCGGGTATATTTCGATTTTTTCTTTGCCAATTCCTTTTTCATTTGGGATTGCGCCACAAAATATTACAAGCCCATTTTCAGGTGTTTCCTTGAACAACTTCAGCTGCTCAATGGTTCTGCTAAGTGCGTCTTGCACATGGGTTCTGGTAAGGTCTGATTTGATATTTGAAGCCGTGCCGGCTTCGTTGCGAAGTTGTGAAATAACGTCAAATACTGGCCGACGAGGTGGAATGTAAACTGTGACAAGTTCCGTTCCATGCCCAGATATACTTGACAGTTCGTTTATCATTTTCGTTAGCTTGTACCGTTTTACTGAATCCCACTTGCTGTTGCCATCATTTGCCATTGAGTATTATAACAAGAAAAAAGTTGTCCGCACATAATATAAGGCTTCAACTTCTCAGGTAGCTTATAAGAGCCAGGACTGGGAGATTAGAGGTCGGAAAAAGATGCTACCAAGACTCGAATACATCAAGCAGGCTAGAGTGAGACTCGGAATAACCCAGAGAAAGCTAGCCACTTTGACAGGAATCAGCACATCTATGATAAATCAAATTGAATCCGGAAGATGCAAACCGAGCTATGAAACTGCACGCAAGATCTTTGAAGTCCTAAGCTCACTTGAAGGCCGCAGTTCTATGAAGGCGGGGGATATTTGCAGTCGCTCGCCAATTTCAGTGCAAAAGGACGAAAAACTTCACAATGCAATAGATATCCTACGGGTCAACTCAATAAGCCAGATCCCGGTATTTGACTCTTCTCGGGTTGTAGGTATAGTGACAGAGGATGGGCTTGCCAAGGTGATGCTAGAAAAGAATGAAAAGGATCTCAAGAATATGCACGTTTTCCAAGCGATGGAGCCGCCGCCACCTATAGTTGATGTGTCGACGCCGGCCAAGGCCCTTATTCCACTTGTAAGATTTGCCAAGTGTATCTTAGTGAGCGAGAAGGGTAATGTAATTGGAATTGTGACAACAACTGACACACTGAAAATGGTCGAGTAGCTCTTTATTCCTTCAACTTTTCAAGGCCAACACAGCAATCTGCACATTTGATACAGTCGTTGCAAATGCTAATCTCACTCTCTACGGGAAGTGTAGTTGCACAGAGGGCACATTCTTTAGTGCTTGATTGCATTTTAGTTAACCAGGATGGTATGGATCAAGACACTATTTGAATCGTTCTGTACGTGTGTCTGCGAATTATTGGAATGATTTGAACAAGACAACTTTACGCTTTGATAATGTCTCCTCTACTGATCCTTCTCTAATTGATGAAAAAGAGGTGGAAACTATTCAGAGTTTGGATAAAAATATCACTTAAATTCTTCTTCTAATATCGCCCGCCTCTTGCTCATCTGAAATAGATTGTCAGCTCTTTTAAGTGCCTCTTCTCGAGATCGTCTAAATATCATGGATTGAATTAGCAGATGGTTCTCCGGTATCACCATGCCAGTCTGGTCGTCAGAGTAAGCTATTTTGACTGTGTCATCTTGAACTCTCAAGATATCTTCGTGAATATGCACCATGTTCGTATCACCGTGAGGAAATCCAAGCTCGAGCGCTTTTTTTCTGACATCTCCAGTGCCCTTGGCGGAGTTGATAATTGCGACCCCAAACTCGTTTCGGAAGCATTCTATTATCTCATCTTTGGTCGGCACCACCCCGTCACCAAACCGAACAAACATTTGGTGCAGATGCATCATCCTTGAAGGTACCTTGAAAGCATCGACATATAGGTTAGCATTGGGAATGAAGTCCTTGACATCATCTTGATGGTGTGGATTCCTGTCCCATTCAATTGAGTCCTTGACGGCCTTGGTGTCTTCAAGATCTGCCCACCTCCTGACAAGTTCGATATCAAAGCGTCTGATCCCATCGCCAAACTTTTGAATCAGCGGCTGCATTACTCTCCCCATGCCGGAGACATTGCAGCTTCCTTGTATGACATATGTCTTGCCCGCAGCCTTGTCATAGTTGACACGTGAGTTGTGGATCATATCCGCTACTGCCCGTTCGCCATTCCTTTCTTCTCCTCCCTGAAATATTGCAGGCTTATTCATGGGCTCATAGAAGTTCTTCTTATTGTCGTACCCTACTCCTTCCTTCGCAGCATCGAGGACCAAATCGCTGCGCTCGACCGCCTCTTCAATTGAACCAGTCACGTTATAGCCTTGTTCTTTGAAGCTACCAATTGCTTCTTTAGGCGCGTAGACATCATAACGGTTTTCAAGTGCCTCTTTCACCTTGTCGTCTATGCTATATTTCGCAACGCCGACCAACTGAATCTCTTTGTCGACTGCCAGTGCACTTGCAAGACGGCGCCCTATGTTTCCATACCCATTAATGAATACTCTGACCAAAACAATCACTCGAGATTTATTACAAGATTCAAATAGTTTGCATGTATTATATATATTCCCCAATCCTTTAACAGATTTTTCAATGATGCAGTAAACTTAAATACGGTGAGAGTTTCCACAGTTATGGAGACTATGCAAAGAGGCGGTCGATTTTGGCACTTTTAAGAGTCTTCTTCTAGATGGTTCTTTAGCTTCAAGGGGCTGTTTTTGAATAATGAAAATACTCGTTATTGACAATTACGATTCTTTTGTATACAATCTTGCCCAGCTACTGGGTGAACTAAGAACTCAGCCCACAGTCTTAAGAAATGATAGGATAACACTAGAAGATGTTGCCAGAATGGATCCTGATGCAATAGTGATATCTCCCGGTCCAGGTCATCCAGCAGATCGCAAGTACTTTGGTGTGTGTACAGATGTCATCGGAGAACTCGGCCATAGGATCCCGATATTAGGAGTATGCCTTGGACATCAAGGCATTGTCCACGCTTTTGGTGGCAAAGTCATAAATGCCAAGAAAATCAGGCACGGCAAGACAAGCCTGGTACGGTATACAGCCGATAGGCTCTTTGAAGATGTTGCAAACCCGTTCAAGGCGACCCGCTATCATTCACTAGTAGCTGATCAGAATACCTTTCCATCATGCCTTGAAGTGACTGCAAGAGCTCTAGATGATGGCGAGATAATGGGCATCAGACATAGGCAATACCTTATGGTAGGCGTTCAATTTCACCCGGAGTCTGTCCTCACAAGTGAAGGCCGAAGGATGCTCCTAAACTTCATATCTATGGTGAAAAAATGACCGTATCGACTGATTTGCGACCCGAAATAAAAAAGCTGGTCGCAAAGACCGATTTAACTCCTGCAGAAATATCTCACGCTCTTGATGCAATCCTTGCTGCAAGGGTTCCTGAGACGGCTGTAGCGGCTTTTCTTGTAGCTCTTACAATGAAAGGGGAGACGTCTGATGAGCTTAGATCAATTCTTATTTCGTTGAGAAACCAAGCAACCAAGATTACGCCTCAAGTAAGCGGATCTCTCATTGATACTTGTGGAACAGGTGGTGGCTCAAGAAACTCATTTAACATCAGCACCGCAGCAGGCATAGTGGCATCTGCAGCTACTGCCAAGGTGGCCAAACACGGTAACAGGTCAGCTTCTAGCCTCTGCGGCAGTGCTGACTTTTTCGAGTACGTCGGCCTTGATCTGAATGCCCCACAAACAAAGGTTCAATCCTGCATCGAGAAAATTGGCATAGGATTTCTATTTGCTCCATTATTCCACCCATCAATGAAAAATGTTGCCTCGGTAAGAAAGACTATTGGAGTTAGAACGGTGTTTAACAAGATCGGACCACTGAGCAACCCTTGTACCAACATATCCGGTCACCTCATTGGAGTCTTTGAGCCACAACTTTTACAAGTCTTCTCTGAAGTATGCTCAGGGTATGTCAACGAAGCCATGATAGTTTATTCCCACGATGGTTTTGACGAGCTTTCAAATACTTGCCAAAATGACATCTATTGGATTTCAAGCGACAACCACACAACAAGAAGGATACGCGTTCATCCTAGTGCGATCGGGATGGAAGTAGCCAAGCCAGAGCAATTGATAGTAAATTCAAAAATAGATTCGATTATGAGCACCTTGCAGGCAGTTTATGGTAAGGGCAGCAGAGAAAAAAGGGATATTGTGATTCTCAATGCTGCTGCTGCGCTTGTAGTCAGCAAAATTGCCTCCAACCTCAAAGAAGGTGTAGAATTTGCAAGAGATGCCATAAAAAGCGGCAAAGCGAGGGATAAGTTGTCGCAGATGATAAGCTATTGCGGAGACTTGGAAAAATTAAAAGAGGCAGAGAAAAAGTTTTCTCTTCTCTAATCTAATCGTCCTCTTTTTCTCTTGCTGTCCTTTTCTTTGGAACTTCTGAGTCGATATCGTCAATGCCCTTTTCATTGACAGTAAATCTGACATCAGAGTATGGGTGGTATGGCGAGTCAATTATCTTGGCTATTCTGTCATTGCCAGCCTTACGCAGGTATATCCTGTACGTTGATGCATGTCCGATTACGTTTCCGCCTGCCGGTTTGGTTGGGTCTCCAAAGAATGTGTCTGGCGTAGACTGAACTTGGTTTGTAACAATGATGGCCACGTTGTAAATCTCAGCGATCTTTACCAGCTTGTGCATAATGCTGTTGAGGCGCTGCTGCCTATCTGCTAATGTGCCGCGGCCAGCAAACTCGGCACGGTGGAGAGAAATGATGCTATCAATTATTATCAATTTGGCCTTAAAGTCGTCGATGTATTTGCCCATCGACTTGACTATTAGCTCAAGATGGCTGCTGTTATAAGCCTTGCATATTGCTACCTTCTTCAGTATTTCACTTGGATCCAGACCTCTTGCTCTTGCTATTTGATCCACTCTTTCGGGTCTAAACGTTCCTTCGGTGTCGATTAATATGGCTCCGCTGCCAAGCCCCCCTTGTTCTACCGGTTGCTGGGCAGTGACACATAGGGTGTGGCATATCTGTGATTTGCCGCTTCCAAATTCACCGTAAAACTCTGTAATTGCTTGAGTCTCAATGCCGCCGAGTAGCAATTCGTCAAGGGATTTTGATCCAGTGCTGCAGCGCAAAAGAGACTTTCTCTTTTCAAGCTCAATATCGGCGGTAGTAAATTCATTGTCAAGTATGCCGCTTTCCCTTAGCAGCTTTTGAGCTGCCATGATGAAGGTAGCAGCTGTTTCTTTTGAGCCGCCCAAATCTGTAGCGAGCTCCTCGGGTACTGCTGTCGCCAGTTCCATAACTGAACTTATTCCTGCTTCCTTCATTTTGCGGGCTGTAGTTGGCCCAATACCTTCAATATCCTCTATCTCTAATTCTGCTACATTTCTTGACGTATTTGCCATTGTATAGTAAATTTTAAAGGAACTATATAATGGATAGTGCACTGGAGGGGGAGGGGGATATATTTTCAACAGACAATTCCTAGAATAGGACAGCATGTGCTACTTTACCTGGCGGACTATTCTTCCCAGTTATTAGTTTCTACTCTTTCTATGACTTTTCGCTTAGCATTCTAGGCGATGGTCAAGTATCGCCACCATTCTTAACATCTATCCAAGGAAGTGACAAATATCTTACTAAGAGTTGCATACTATAGAATTTGACCTGATTTTAACCTACGATCGACTCATAATTAGATGAACATGGAATAGCTGGGAGGTGCTCCTATTAATGCAAACCTGTATTTTTCCACCAATTATGCAAGGAGTCCAAAGAAAAAGTAACAATTGTTTCAAACGACCTCTATCGTTTGCTATGGAAATCATTATCTATTGTGAATAGACAGGCAAAGTTCCTAAATCTTGGTAAGGCCGAACTTGACCTGATGTATTATCGCTGTATATGTCATGTGAATAAG
>JAICHI010000077.1 GCA_025922735.1 Nitrososphaeraceae archaeon
GCATTGTTTTTTGTAGCGTGTCAGCTGATCCTGCAGTCAGGGAGCTAGAATGGTACCTGCGTGACCACCTATTTAGGCAATCAAACGCTGGCAAGACCTCATTTAGAAGAGAATTACTGCCACACGAAATGACGGCCCTTTACCTACGATACAGAAACTCCGACCCTGACCAGTTATCAAATATAATGACCTCTGTGATTGAAATCCTGACTGCAAGAAAGGTTGTGAGGCAGGATAGCAACGAGCTGAAGCTGTTAGGCAGGATGACACGGTTACAATGCATAAAATGTTTCTATATTAATTACCTAACAGAGGTGGAGCCTAGGGCGTGCATTCGGTGCCAGCACAGTGAGCTACAGGACTTTCCAATGAAGAAGGTGTAAACATCTCACCCTCAGTAGTAAAACTATCTTGCTGTAGCCTGAACTTGGGTGTTTGAATAAGCGTTGACTATGCCTCAGCAAAAGAATTATTGAATTTAAATACTGTTAGGACGTTCTCGGTTTACAGCTCTTTCTTACCAGGAAGCACTTGCCTTTGCTTCTAGAATAGAAAAATCTCTTTATTTTTTGATTCAATTATGTGGGGCTAGGCAGGTGATGTTCTAGAAAGCTTGATATGAACTTCAGCAAGGCCCTCTAAGTGTAGTGCAGCTGCAAAGCAGGAAGAAGTGGACGATCAACGGCACGTCAAGAATTAAGCCAGCGCAAGAGACTTTGAAGAAGGTGATGCCCATATCAAAGAAGATAGGCATCACCAGACTTGCCGACATTACTGACATGGATGTTCTGCGTATCCCAAATTATTCTGCGGTGGTACCTGGCACGGAGGACTATATCTGGGTCTACAGCGGCAAGGGCCCAACAAAGGAGCACGCAATCGCAAGTGCACTGATGGAAAGTATCGAACGCTACTCTTCACTGCCTTCAGGCTGGCCGGGCAAATTTGTCAGGTCAAGCTATTCTGAGCTGTCTAAGACCTACAAGGTGTTGCATCCTGACAAGATAGTAGAGCCAGTAAGGTTTGTGTACCGCACCGACATGATGATGGACTGGCTACCTGGCTATGACCTTGTGAGTGGCGAGGAAATAATGGTGCCTGCATCCATAGCGTTGTTTCGGTACACTCCACCTCCGCCAGCTGTCAACCCATTTGCATACTTTCATACAAACGGACTTGCATCCGGCAATGTAATGGAAGAGGCGGTCTGTCATGCGCTATGCGAGGTAATAGAGCGAGATGCAATGAGCCTTGCAGACCTACGGGCAAGCGCTATCCCGTTCCACATCTTGCGCACAATTGTACATTCCCTAAATGCTGCGGCATTTTCAGTGTCTCCCATTTTAGCAGACAGGTTTGTCGATGATCCGAGCATATTCCCTGACGTCGACATTTCAGAAATTGACTTTGGGCCCGTCAAGAACTTGGTGGAAAAGTTCAAACATGCAGGCATCTCGCTCACACTAAAGGATATTACCTCCGACATTGGCATTCCAACATTTAATGCAAGCAGCGTAGAGTGGATCAGCCACGACTACGGCTACCTTGCAGAGGGACATGGGACACATCCTGATGCAAGGATAGCACTCCTCCGCGCAATTACTGAAGTATCACAGACAAGGGCTGCAAACATCCAGGGCGCAAGAGATGATCTGCGGAAGATCAAGTATAGCGATGAGAACACCGATGATAGACGGGCCTGGCAGTTCATGCCCTCAACAAAAAAGATCAAATTCCCAGAAGTACAGACATTCTTTAACGAAGATATTCTCGACGATATCAATTTGATTCTCTTACGCCTAAAGAGTGTAGGATTGAATCAGGTAATAATCGTCGACTTAACAAATCCGGATATTGGAATTCCAGTAGTCAGGGCAATAGTGCCAGGGCTTGAGACCTTCAAGATAACAAAGTCAGTTATGGGCATGCGGGCAAAGGTGTGTTTTAAGCAATGGGCAAGCCGATAATATTTCTAGGGCCATCACTGAGTCACGAAAAGGCAAGGAAAATCTTTGATGCAGACTACAGGCCACCTGCAAGAAAAGGCGACTTTTTGCGACTAGCTGCAGATTTTGATGTAGTAGAAATGGCGATCGGGTTTGTCGATGGCGTGTTCCTGCAGGACTATCCACCTACTCCGATTGAAGTATACCATCTAGCAAGAAAGGATGGTGTGCTATTGGTCGGTGCAGCAAGCCTAGGCGCATTGAGGGCAGTCGAGCTTGAAAAGTTTGGGATGGTGGGAATCGGCAAGATATTTCAACTCTACAAGACGGGCAAGGTTAATGCAGACGACGAAGTGGCAGTAACATTTGCTTCGGAGGGTGACTACCAGCTACAATCTGAGGCTATGATAGATATACGGTATAATCTTTATCTTGCACACAAAAAGGGAGTCATCAACGAAAAGGCAAAAAGCATGCTTGTCAGACTGGCAAAAGAGATTTACTTTCCACACCGAAAATATACGTACATTCTCGAGGAAGCAAGGAACAGGTATCCTATGCTTGAAAGCGAAATCAACTCTTTTGGCAGCTATATTAGGTCAAATAGAAAGAGCCTCAAGGAAATGGACGCAATAAGACTTGTAAAATACCTTAAGGAGCATTACGAGTCTACTAATGCTATTTCGACGCGATAGCTGCATTTATCTGGTTGACGAGGTTTGATATGCTGACAGGCTTTCTGATAAACGCCTTGACATCTATTGTAGGAAACATCATCCTGAACTCTTCATAATAGATTTGAAACGCGGTCAGAAAGCAGACCTTAACGCCGGTGTCCCTTTCCTTCAACTCTCTGTACAGGTCAAAGCCGTTTATCCTAGGCATTCGGATATCAATTATCATTAAGTCATAATACATAGGTTGGAAGTTTGCAAGGGCGGCCTGCGGATCGTTGAAGGTATCGACTGAGAAGCCATGGCGCTCAAGCCCCTTCTTAAGGACATTCGTAATGTCAGGTTCGTCATCCACCACGGCTATCCTTTTCATGAATACATAAAATTTTTGGAGGCACTATTTTAATTCAATGGTTCCCCTTTTTCATCCAAGAGATATATTCTTAAATTGTTCCATTCTTGCTGTAAATGGATAATGAAGATCTACACCAAGACAGGCGACAGAGGCGAGACTAGGCTTATCGGTGGCAAGCATGTGAACAAGGCAGATCCGCGCATAATCGCCTATGGGGAAGTTGACGAACTGAATTCTAGTATCGGTCTTGCAATTTCATTTCTGCGCTCAAAACAGGATCTACTTTTGGATGTAGCAGATACCTTAGAGCGAGTGCAGAATGACCTTTTTGTTCTCGGCTCAGATCTTGCAGACCCATCCTGGCCACCAGCCAATGATAAGACGCCACGCACTAGCGAAAAAATGGCGTCTGTGTTAGAGCCAATTATCGACAGGATTGAGTTGGAGCTTGAATCGATCACATTTTTTATCCTGCCGGGAGGAAGCATAGAAGCATCACTTTTGCATCTTAGTAGGGGAGTTGCACGCCGGGCAGAGAGAGCTGTCGTATCGCTTTCAAAGAACCAGCCAATAAACCCCGCAATAGTAGTCTACCTTAACAGGCTATCTGATCTCCTCTTTGTGACAGCTCGGCTTGCCAACAAGAGGTTGGGCATGCAAGATATTCCTTGGAGAAAGTAAATTATCACTATTCTGTCAGCAATTGCAATGAAAGACTAACATTAAAATGCCTAAAGCTGGACTGCAAAGTTATAGCCCGTGGGCCATATCTATAATGTATTGATAATATTGGCCATCACTTTGTTGATGGCAGTGACGACAACAGTGCTTGCATATGTTGTCGACCTGTTGCCGCAGATAGTTATTGATGACAATGTAGCGCTGATAGCATCTAATGATACCTCAACCAAGGGTAGTGAGGCAGCTCAAGACAATTAGCTTTAAAGTTAGGTGTCTCATTCTCATGCATTAAGCATGGCCAGTGAAAAGGATATTGTCAGTTGCCCCTACTGTGGATCAAAGTTCGACAGCAAAGAAGAGCTTTCAAAACACATAGACAGGATACACCATGGCTCAGGCCTTCTTGAAGGCGACACGAGAAAATGGTAGTAGTAGATGACCTGTCTCTTTTTTTTCATTCAGTTTTGGAGCTTAAATCCATCAGGCGCGCTGGGTGGGTCTCAAAGGTCCAAGTTGAAGACGTGGAGTCAGTTGCAGATCATACATTTTCAATGGCAACCATGGCGATGCTTTTATCAGACATGTTGGGCTTTGATACGCATAAGGTGATCAAGATGGTCCTGATGCATGATCTTGCAGAGTCAATAGTGGGCGACTACATGCCCGGCGATGTGACTGCTCGACAAAAATTAGTCAAAGAGAAAAAGGCAATGAAATTCATCCTGTCCAGCATTCCCAAAGAGATAAGAGAAGAGTATGAAGAGATCTGGCTTGAATATCTGCATAAGAGGACCGAAATTGCTAGATTTGTCCACAGGATTGATAAGCTTGAGATGGCGCTACAAGCTGATCAGTATGCAAAGCAGGGATATGCAGACAAGTTGCTGGCTCCTTTCTTTGAATCGGCAAAGACAGCCGTAGGTGACGCAGGCGACATTGTAAGTGAAATCCTAAAATCTTTAAGACCGACATCGGCCAGGAAATAGTGCATGCAGTATTTCAGGGCCCTCAAGATAGGGGAAAAACGTGTAAAAGCTGCACAAGAGTTGCTGACACGCTATGCAGGGCATGGCATGCCTGCCCTCGCCCTCAAAGACAACAAAGACAATATTTGGGAACCTGTAGGAGAAGAGATGCTTTATGCCGTGATCAAGGAGGACGCCGGCTACATGATTGCCTTTTGCGACAGGAAGGGCATTGCAAAATCAATTGCGCAATGGTTTTCAGAAGATGTAAAGAATGAGATTATCAACAAGATTAAGGCGGAGCAAAACATGGAGGAATACTTTGGGAAGCTGTCACTCCCTATTTAGCCCGTTTTATCACGCCAATTTTGCTGTCACCTCTGTCTGGGCTCTCATACTAACACTGTCTAAGAGGTAAATGAGGCAAGGGTGCCTGCCAGTAGTAATAAAAAAGTAAATCACGAGAGTGGAGCCAAACCGATAATGAATATTGTGACCCTATTGCAAGAAATGCAATTGACTGCAGAATCACCTATCTATCTTTGCGTTTTTAGAAAGGAATAGATCTGCCAAATAATATTGCTGTAACAAGACTACACATGCAGATATGGCTTTTATACCGAAAATAAGCATATGAGCATAACCTTGGCAGACAGGTTCGAGCAGGAAATAGAGACAAGAGGACATCTTATCGATTCAATGATACTGACAAGAATATTTGATGGCATCATGGATCTTCGGGGCGACTTTCAGGTGCTCGAGTTCACCGTAGGCAAGAGAAAGAGCGATCCAAGTTACGCCCGGTTACTTATAAAAGGAAAAAGTAAGGAACACCTTGAAAGCATACTTGAACAGGTATACAGAGAAGGCGCTCAACCTGTGTCAGTGCAGGAGGTGAAGCTTGAGCCTGCTCCAAATGACATGGTGATGCCTGACGACTTTTACAGCACCACAAACAACACAACACAGGTTTACTATGGCAGCCAATGGATAGACGTCCGTAACATGATGATGGACAAGTGCATTGCGGTGGACATCCAGCGCAAGAAGGCCGAGTGTAAGATGGTGCGCGACATTGTCAAAGGTGACATGATAGTTGTAGGTGAGCAGGGGGTCAAGATAATCCCACAGGAACGCCCCCGCGAAGGCATTGACATTTTCCAGTTCATGAGCAGCGCAAGTTCTAGCGAGCGCCCCACACAGCACATTGCCCGAAAAGTTGCAAGCGA
>JAICHI010000078.1 GCA_025922735.1 Nitrososphaeraceae archaeon
CACCAATATCTTTGCTAGTGCCGCCAACCGCAATCCTGCTCGGAAGTCTGAGAGACACAATAAATACCAGCTGGTACTGAAGGAAGAGGGAACGCTTTTGCGAAGTGTTTGTATAACTCTCGCTAGTTACTAATTTTTATGGAAAAGAAGTAGACTCGACGAGAATTTTTATATAATAATTAAGCCATAGCCTTATTTCTCCGAGTGCCATGTTCTATTCTGGACATTATGATAATAACGTCCCCCTTATTGGCTACTGAAATAAAGGCAAGTGACAGAATATGACAAAGACACCGCAGCCGACTATCCCAATAGACATAGCGTCAAGCCATAGCCCTTCAAGCTTCATATGCTGCAAGTGTGCTAATACCCCAGCTGTTTTTTTCGTAACAAACGGTTCCTTAGAAAACCCACCTGAGATAGTTCCACTATGCTTTCAATGTTATGTGTCTAAGAAGAAATGGATATGGCGAATAGTCAAGGAAAAAAAGAGGAAATAGCAATTGTCAAGTACACCACCACGGTTACCTTGATGGTCCTAGCCATCCAAGCCTTCTGAAATATAATAGCATAAGTAGGGCAGAAATCGATGAAATCACCAAAACAAATATCAAAGTGGTGTAAGGCCCGAGCCGAGTCCAAGGCTCTGTTTCTGCTCCTCCTGGCAGAACGATATTCATTCCATAAAAGGTGCCAATGACTGTAGCTGGGATCGATAGTGTGAATACTATTGTTAGCACGCCTAATATCTTGTTAGTTTTTTCTTGGCTGAGCATGTAGTCCGTGTCCTTGTAGATCTCTACTGTTTCTTTTGCCTCTTCCAAAGCTTCGTACACCTTTTCAATGTGATCTTGGACGTCTTTAAAATATGGAGCAAGGTCCTCTCTTGAAAAGCGCTGGACATCCTTAGATAAATCAACTACCGTCCTACGAAGCGGGATTACTATTCTTCTTAAGGTTGTTATCTCCCTTCTCAAAAGAGAGATCTGGCGTGGTATCGATATTTGCTCGTCAAATACACTATCCTCAATATCGTCGATGTTGCCTACAACCTTCATCAGGATGTGGAGGAGGTCATCCACCAGTGTATCGATTATCTTATGGAGCAGATAGCCTGACGACCTGCCCATTATTGCCTGCTGCTGCTTTTCATCCTTCTTGCACATGCAGAACAGCTCTTGAAGTGCCTTCAGGTCTCCTTGGTGGATTGTCACGAGATAATCGGAGCCCATAAAGATCGCAAGCTGACTAAAGAGAAAGCCCTTTTCCTTGTCTGGCGTAGGAAAATGAAGAATGGCAAAGATGTGACTTTCATACCGGTCAATCTTTGGGATTTGGATCTTTGAGAGACAATCTTCAAGGTTGAGCCTGTGGAAGGGGTATTTCTGCCCAAGAGCGTTAATATCCGCAAATGTTGGCTTTTGTATATTTATCCACAGCACCCCGTTACTGGTGATTGTCTCAAACTGCCTCTTTACTTCAGACATCAGGAAACCCTTCTCGCTTGTTTCGTTACAGAAGATGGGTTATAAAAAAGTGTTTCATTCAGTCAGTCAGAACCTTGTCTTTAGTTGCTGGTAGTCTATTGCTTTCGAGCTTTCTGCAGTATGCCACTTTGCTGTGTCAGTGTGCTCAAGTCTTGACCGGTAGTACGGTATCAATGAATATTCTATTGCAACTGACACGGCGCCAAGCGGATCTTTGGCAGCATTCTTTACCGCATTGGCAATCGCTACTTCTCGCGGCAAGCCGATGCTAAATAAAGAGACATAATCCTCTATCTGCTTATGTCCATTGACTGCCCTCATCACCTGCGATGCGAGATCGTGTATGTTATTAGCAGGTTTGAAGTATACTATTGCATTGTCATTGTAAATTATATCTCGGCCCATTTCAAGAATCTTGCACTGTAAATAAAGATCAATTGCGATCATGTTCGTTGGTATCTCTATTTTTTTAGCTTCCCTAGAATTAATGGCAAGCGCCCTGCCCATCACCGTGTACTGAGACAGCCGTGCTAGCCTCACGGACCTGAGCCATTTTGAGATGAATACAGACGCCCTGCCAGCTATGCCTGCTGCCTGTACCGGCTGAGAATTTGATGCGCAAATTCCAACATTTCCTTGAATGTGCGACACAAGCTGCTCGGTGCAAGAAGGGTGAGGAATGGTGTCAGCATCATAAAGAACTACGGTATCTCCAGCCGCCCTTTGAAGAATTTCATTCCATGCCGCTGCAGCACCCCTTCTTGTATCATGATGGAAAAGTTGGATGTCAAGCAATGAATGCTGGGCGAAATTGCGCACAAGGCTAGGTGTATTGTCAGATGAATCATCTGAAATAAGGACTTCAAATATCGGTGTTTGCTGCTCTTCAATCGCCCTCAAGAGGTTTACTATGTTTTGTCTTTCATTGTATGAAGGGATGCCAACAGTTATTCCGCGCACATTAGCTTCGTCCCCTAGATGTCATTTGAGTTTTGTCATTGATTATTGGTGCTACTGTGAAAACATATATTCATAGGCCGCTCGCCAAGCAATGAGGGATACCTTTGCAGCGGCGAAACGCGCGCAGCGACGAGGAAAATTACAAGACAATGTTTGCCTCCTCGGGCCTACGCAAAAGCCACCTCGTATTTCCTGTAATTGTTTCTAATAGTCCAAGCATGATAAAATCCATGCCGGGCATGGCCGTGACACCTGTTCGAAGGATCTCACAGCGTGTCCAATCAATTGCTGATAGCGGCATTTCTTCAGTGATTATCTTTGGGATACCAAAGAGCAGGGATCCAATTGGCTCATCTGCTTTTGACAGAAATGGCATTGTCCAAGACGCAGTAAGGGAAATTAAGTCATCCTTTGGCAGTGCGATGAGTGTTGCAACTGATGTTTGCATTTGCCAGTACAACCTGACAGGACACTGTGGCATTATCAGCTACGGCGGAAGGATAAATAATGACGCTACGCTAAAAGTCCTAGCGAAGATCGCAGCAAGCCATGCAGAAGCCGGCGCAGATGTAGTAGCGCCTTCTGCCATGATGGACGGGCAGGTTTATGCGATTAAGAGGGAGCTTCATAATCGCAGGCTTGATGCATCACTACTCTCCTTCTCTGCCAAGCACGCTTCATCCCTTTACACTCCTTTTCGGTCAGCAGCGTTCGCAAAAATGACTACACGACTCGATAAGTCATCCTATCAGGTATCGTATTCTAATTCAAGGGTTGCACTGCGGGAAATAGAAACCGACATTAACGAAGGGGCTGACATGGTCATGATAAAGCCTGCTCTTATGTACCTTGACCTTGTGAGGATGGTAAAGAATAGATTCAATTATCCAGTCGCAGTGCAGAACGTCAGTGGTGAGTATGCAATGATAAAGGCGGCTGCAATGCGAGGGTGGATCGATGAAGAAGAATGGAAGGTCCGTTCTATTGCCTCAATAAGGAGGGCTGGTGCTGACAAAATCATCTCTTACTTTGTGCTCGATGTTGCCAAATATCTCTGACGCCACAATTATATAGCATTCTTGCAGAAAACGGAAATGTCCCGCGGTAGCTCAGCCTGGTAGAGCTTTCGGCTGTAGATGTCGGCTTCTCAGTAGCTGACCGCGTGAAGCAGCCTATCGGGCGTACAATAAGGCAGAAACCGAAGAGTCGCAGGCTCAAACAAACTGGTCAAGAACCATTTGGGGCAAATCCTGCCCGCGGGATACACATAATTTCTTATGTCGGAAGTGCAATCATTGTCTCGCATGTCCAAGATTGAAACTATCAACCCAGCCACTGGAAAGATACTTGCGACCTATGAAAATGTAAACGCTGATGAAGTCAGCAGGAAGGTCAAGGCCGCGAGAGAAGCATCTGTCAAATGGAAGAAGTTGGATGTTGCAGAGCGCGCCGAATATATGCGTAGGCTTGGCAGGGTAATGAGGAAAAACAGGGAAGAATACGCAAGACTAGTCACGGAAGAAATGGGTAAACCAATCAGGCAATCCTTAGCAGAAATTGAAAAATGTGCATGGGTTTGCGACTATTATGCCGAACACGCAGAAGCATTCTTGCGTGATGAAATAATACCGACTGAATTTCGCAAGAGCTTCGTGTCGTTTGAGCCACTCGGAGTTGTGGCGTGTATCATGCCATGGAATTTTCCGTTCTGGCAGGTCATGAGGTTTGCAGTGCCAGCACTGACTGCTGGCAACGTGGGTCTATTAAAGCACTCGAGCATCTGCCTTGGGAGCGCAATAAAAATAGAGCAGGCGTTCATGGATGCTGGCTTTCCAGAAAACATATTCCAGGCAGTAGTAGGAGATTCTCGTGCAGGCGAAGCACTAGTTCAGTCAAACATTGACGCGGTTTCTGTTACCGGAAGCGTCAATACTGGCAGGCGAGTGGCCGAGCTTGCGTCTAAGGATCTGAAAAAGTTTGTACTAGAGCTTGGTGGTAGCGACCCCTTTATCGTGCTCGAAGATGCTGACCTTAACCAGACTGCCTACATGGCAACGCAGTCGAGGCTGCTGAACACAGGTCAGAGCTGCATAGCTGCTAAGCGCTTTATCGTTGTGAAGGAGGTTGCAGACAAGTTCACAATGCTGTTTGTCGAAAATACGCAATCCGAAGTCGTTGGCGATCCGCTTGACTCCAAGACCACAGTAGGGCCCCTTGTTAGAGACAGCCAGAGGCAGGCACTTGCCAAGCAAGTGGATGATGCAAAGTACAAAGGCGGCAGGGTGCTAATCGGTGGCAGGGCTATCAATAGAGAGGGGTTCTTTTATGAGCCTACTATAATCTCAAATGTGAACCATCACATGGAAGTAGTGAGGGAAGAAGTATTTGGCCCAGCAGCCCCAATCATAGTGGTTAGCAACGAAGAGGAGGCTATAATGGAAGCAAACAATTCTGAATTTGGACTCGGTGCAAGCATATGGACAAACAACATCGGCCGAGGTATAGGGCTGGCGCGTCTGGTTGAAACCGGCATAGTGTCAGTAAATGAAATGGTAAAGTCTGACCCGCGCCTACCATTTGGCGGCGTCAAGAAGTCAGGTATTGGGAGGGAGCTTTCCGAGTTTGGCATCAAGGAGTTTGTCAATGTTAAGTCTGTAGTGGTCAAGGATATTGCAAGCAAACTGCTGGTAGAGTAGAGGTGCCGAAGTCTTTCGGTCAGGCGCCTGGCTTCAGGCGCTTGGCCATTGATAGCCTTGCATTGATGACATTAATCTGCTCCTCTAGCAGTTTCTTGTAGCCCACGAGCAGCTTTTCCTGCTCATCATATGGCTCTTTGCGGATCTCAGTCATGGTATCTTCAAAGACTGTGATTAGCTTTTCAACGTCGTCGCCCAAGTGCTGGATGTCTTGTGCATCTGTTTTCGTGCTAATATCGACTGATTGGGCTTTAAGCTCCCGCGCTTTTTCTTCGGTTACCTCCTTCGTCTTTCTGCCAAGCGAATAAATAAGATCCTTGAGCGATCTTCCCGCCTCTCTGGCTTTTGTAGAGACCGACTCTTCCTCCGATGTTGTTGTCTCAGTCTGTACTTCATACGTCTCAACCTCGCCTGCCGGCACGGCCGTTATGGCTGTCTCTTCAGTAACTGTGACGTCAGCTGGGGGTTCTGAAGTCGTCCTGCTAACGGTCTCGTCATAAGTATTAGTTTTATCCTCGCTTGCCACGATAATTTTAGGTGCTTAAACTTTATAAGACTTCAGAATTTGTTAAATAGTCCCTCACTAGAATATGTAGAATAAAAAACCTAAGAGTTTGTTAATTGTCTGACGGGTTCCCCGA
>JAICHI010000079.1 GCA_025922735.1 Nitrososphaeraceae archaeon
ATTTTACACTTACGCCTACTCGTTTGGCAACTTGCTTGTCCTTTCCCTTTACGGGCAGTACAAGCTTGAAGGTAGTTCGTCTTTTGTCCCCAAGTATTTCAAGATATTGTCTGCAGGCGGATCGAAGAAGCCGGAGGAGATCCTGATGGAAGCAGGCATTGACATTTCAAGACAAGAATTTTGGCAGCAGGGATTTGACTACGTACAAGAATTGATACAACAGCTGAAAGCACTTGCTCCATGATGACATCGTTCTAATTGCAGCCATAGCTGGATCTATGTCTGCAGGCGTCCTATTACCTGCAGCTGGCAGGCTGATCGAGCCATATATCCTTGTGTGGCTTGGTGCCCTATTGTTTCTAAACTTGTTACGGCTCAACCCATCTGACCTTGTCGCGGTATTTAAGAAACCAAGACAGCTTGCCGTGCTGTCAATTATCAAACTAGTTGCGTTGCCGGCTGGGATGTATGCTCTTGCATATGTCGTTTACGAGCCTTTCGCTCTACCAATCCTGCTCCTTTCTGGTATCTCTACAGGCCTTGGCGCGCCATTCGTTGTCAACCTCATAGGCGGCCAGCTTCCTCTTGTAATAGGCATGATAATTATCACCTCAGTTGCAGTCCCATTCGTGCTGCCAGCTATTGTCTATGCATTTGTTCGCTCGCAGTTTGAAATACCTTTGCTGCAAATGACGTTCTTGCTTTCTATTGCACTGTTCACGCCGTTGGCAGCTGGCTGGCTTACCAAGAAGTATTTTCCGGCAGGTTCAAAATTTGCAGACAAGAATTCTTTCCATCTATCGCTCATTTTCATTGTACTCATAAACTGGGGTATGTTTGCCAAGTTCGCAGGATTTTTTTATTCAGAACAGATGTTCCTGCTCCAAACTGTGGCAGTAGCATTCCTCTGCTATGCTGCTTACTGTATAGTAGGGTATGCAGGAACTACAGGTAGCCTCCAAGAGAAAAGGGCAGGCCTCATTGCCACGAGCTATGTCAACAATGTGCTTGTTGCAGTGTTTGCATTTCAGTTCTTTGGCTCGCAAGTTGCAGCGCTTGCTGCACTATACAATATTCCGTACTACATTGGAATTATAGCAATTAAGAAAGTTATTCTTGCTTCGGGCGGACCACGTTAGTGCTTCTTCTTCCTCATCAAATAACGCCTGACTGCAAAACATTAACCTTCGTATACTTTCAATCTTTACGGCAAAGTAATATCTAAGATCTCTCTTTTCTGTTGCAGAACCTTGCACACTGGCTATTCATATATCTTGTAATTAGTGAGAGGGGCCAGGAATGCGTGATTTAGGCCTAGGCTGCACTAGTGCCCACTCTCCTCTCCTCTTCGTCTTCTGTTGCAGCAGCTGTTACAGCTCCTTCTACGACCACCTCTCTACCTTCCTCTCCCTCGGGTAAAACAATAGAAGACTGTATTTCTGGATAGAGTTGTGTTATCATCGCAGGCGTATTGGCCCTTATCCAGTCAGCCATAGCCCTTTCCTCTGCCAAGTTTTGATTTAATACAGGCACAGCATCTCCAGCATTCATTAATTGTGCCACTTGAAGCAATGTATCATACATTGTAACTTCTGCATTCTCTATTACCAGATCTTCCTTTGCTGACTTTATTTGCTGTTCCGCAGAAGTCATTGATTTTTTTAGCGTATTGGCAAGAGCTCTTGGAGGTACCAGAATAGGCAGTTGTCCAGAATCGTTGGTTGGTCTTGCTCCGAGATTTGTGATAAGTTGCTTTAGCCTATTTTGCTGCTCTCTTGTCACCTCTAAATGTTGTTGGAGCTGCTGCTTTGCATCCTCCAACTGTATTTCTTTTATTCTTGATTGCAGCCTTGATACTGCTGCGTTTTCAAAAGATAGCGTTTCATTGAGATATTGGGCTAGTTTCTCTTCAAGTGTTAATCGTTTCGCATTTTGCCTGCTGCTGTTATTTTTTGCTCTTCTTGTTGTTTTCTTCTGTTTTTTACCCTTCGTTGATTTACTGATCCTCTTGCGTGCCAATTCTAATTGAACAAGTCACTCTATTTGTATTAATCATTCAAGAATAAATTACTAGTATATGATTTAATTTCTGATGTTTCATTTCTTACTGTCTAATAATTTTCTTGCAGCCCCAGCGGATCTGTAAGGAAAAAAATCCTCCGAGGTTAGCCGTAATTTGCTTTTTTCTGAAATAAAGGATCAATGGGGTTTGATCTGGCATATAGAGATAAACCATTATCATGAGCGAACTTCTTATCGCAGCTGATCTCAACTATCCTGACCTGTGTTTGCAGATTTATCAAGTGTCAATATCTACAATTCCATATCACTCATAAAGCAGCGCATGCCAATGCTACGCTAACAGATGCGAAACGCTAATGCAACATCCCTTTACATGTGCAACCACACAGCATGCACAGGGATGTCCGCCACAGGAAGATACATAGAGATTTACACTTGATATACCTAATTTATCATTTACATCATCATCACATATGATATATGATTTTTTATGCATCTACTGCATCTAAAATGGCCTTTGCCTGCTTGTAGTGAACGGCATCTATCATCTTGCCTTCAAGTCTTATTGCGCCTCTTCCAGTACCCTTCTTCATTGCCTGACCAAGCGCTTGCACTACCTTTTTTGCCCACTCGACTTCATTCTTGCTGGGGCGGAAGACTTTGTGCACAGGCTCTATCTGACTTGGATGGATTATACTCTTGCCAGAATACCCAAGGCGTCTTGCCATTGTCGCATCTCTGATAAGACCATCGATGTCATCGATCTTTTGCCATATTGCATCTATTGCATGGACGCCTGCGGCCCTTGCGTCAACTGGAATCTTTGCACGCACATAAGAATATCCTAGGGGGTCATGCTCATCGTAGTCAAGCCGCATATCATAAAGAAAATCAAAGACTCCGAAAACAAGGGCCTTTATTCGCTCTTCAGCGCTTGCAATCAAGTAGGCGTTTACAACCCCTCTTGCTGTTTCGATTGAAGGCATTAATGCAATTTTATCAGTCTTTCTTTCTTTTTCAAGCATGACGATATGCTTTTTGATCTCGAGCATCTCAGAAACATCATTGACCTTTGGCACTACTATACCATCTATTCCTTCTTGCAAAACGGCTTTAAGATCATCAGGTATGAGTCCCGACTCAGGCGAATTCGTCCTCACATAGACAATGCCGCTGTATTCCTGTCGTCGTGCTAGCAATGTTTCTGATATTATCCTGCGCGCTGCGTCCTTTTCGTTGTCTGGCACCGAGTCTTCTAGGTCAAAGCAGATTATGTCTGCTGCAAGTGTCTTGGCTTTTTCTACAAAGCGCATGCTATTGCCAGGAACAAAAATCAGGCTGCGGAACATAAGAAAAGGAAAAGAGAGGACAGTGTTTATAGTTTCTGTGGAGTCGTCAGGATCTTGCCGAATTGTTGGGCGTTTGCCATCATTACATGGCCTTCTACCATGTTGCTAAATGGCAAGATGGTATCTATTACTGGCTTGATTTTGCCCTTGCTAACCCAATACATTACGTCTTCAAGCTCTGCCTTAGTGCCCTGAGTAGAGCCAAGCAGGTTGGTTCCCTTAAAGAACAGGAACCTCAGGTCAATAGTCGAATCATATCCTGTAGTTGCACCTGTCGCAACAAGTGTTCCGCCCATCTTAAGCAGCGCAACTTCCTGCGGAAACACCGACTTGCCAATGTGCTCAAAGACTACATCGACACCGGGTTGACCCAACTTCTTTGCTATTTCGCGTACTTTCTTGTACCAGTCAGCTTCTCGGTGGTTGACAGTATAGTCGGCTCCAAGCTCCATGCACTTGTCCATCTTGTCCTTGTTGCCTGCAGTTGCAATGACTGTGCAGTTGTACAATTTGGCAATCTGGGTGCCCACCATGCCAACGCCGGAACCTCCACCCATGATAAGCACCAGCTGGCCCGGCTTGATTTTGGCGCGGCCAACTAACATGTGCCACGATGTCATGCCCACCATAGAAACTGCCGCGGCGTCATTAAAGGAAACGTTGTCTGCAATCTTGACGACATTTACCTCCGGAAGGTGGGCATACTGAGCAAATCCTCCCCAGAGCGGGCCTGTCTGGAATCCCCAGATAGTCCTTTCATTGCAGTCATACTCCCTACCAGAGGTGCATTCATAGCATACTCTGCAGCTCATGTTGGAATGCGAAACAACTCTATCGCCAACCTTGATCTTTTGGACATCAGGGCCAACTTCAACTACTGTTCCACCTATATCGCTTCCTGAAATATGTGGAAGTGGAGTCTTCACTGGTTCGCCCCATATAGCCCAAAGATCGTTATAGTTGTAAGACGCCGCCTCAACCTTTATCAAAACTTCATTAGACTTTATCTTAGGAACGTCGATATCTTCAATCTTGACATTCTTTGTTGGATCCTTGTTGTATTCTCGAAATACTGCTGCCTTCATAGAGTAGCAAGCACGTTTCACACTTTAAATAGTTAACTCATGCCTGAACTGTTGAGTATATAGGTTAGCTGAGTGTTTAACGCCTTTCAAACCGGAACTCTTTCTTTGGCTGCTGGATGCGCAACAACAGCTGCTTCAATTCATCATCAGTTAGCGGGCGATTGATCCTGCCAGAAGAGGCCGCACTGATAAGGTAATTTTCAACAGTTTGTGCAAGATCAGCCTTTACAAGCCGTATATTCATCAGCCGCTGGCGCGCCTGAGGATCGAGCACTACCTGCAAAACCCGCTGGCGCATGGTCGCAGCCTCGGCTTCTCGCCTTCTTATTTCCTCATCATTTGGTTGCGAGGGTTGTGAGCTAGACATACTCTTATGCGTAGCGTTGGAGCTGGGGCACAGTCTTGACAAGCTCTTTATGTATTTCCGTAGCCAGCCTATCCATCTTTTTCATACCTTCACTTGAAATTGTTCTGCCCTTATGCTGTACCTTGACAATGTAGCCAGATGCTTCCAGTTGATGAAGGGCATTGCGAATGATGGCGCCGCTAGAATCTTGGTGGTGGGCAAGGTTGTATCCAATCCTTTTCCTGCCGCCGTAGGCAACTTTCAAGTCGGCAATTCCGAGAGGACCGTGAAGGTAAATCTTTCTAAGTAGAGAAGCGCATCGGATGTACCACCAATCTTTGTTTTGGGGAATCCTTTGTACATGCGAGCCTGTCTTGACAAATTGCGACCAAGTCGGGGGATCTATTTTTTTGTCCTTCTTAAGCTGATCAGCCAGTTTGGCTATCAGCTTGTCAGCAGGAACATCATAAACCTTGGCCATATAGTAGTTCGGAAATTTCCTTAGCCCCTATAAATCCTTATTCCATACCAAGAGTTTGCGATAGGTGTAGCCACACTTTAGGCAGGTAATCCTCAAAGCCCTTGTTTTTGCCCTGCCGACCCTTACTCGAGCGCTCCGACCTGGTATTATAAAGGCCTTGCACCTTTTGCAGTAAAGCTGCCTTATCTCATATGGCAGGCGTATGCGTTGGTGCATTGCTATCATTTTGGCTTGGCGAGCCTGTATCGAGGCAAGATGATCATCCTTCTCATGCAAGGCATGTTCTACAAGCACATCAATATGCTCTCTTGCTATTTGTTTAACTCTCTGCTTCTTCTTGTTCAATGCTTTATAACAGAAAGTATGTGGGCGTGGTTGATAAGCCTTGGTAACTGTTATTTAATTTGGAAAACTATTAGTCTTATTGGCAAAGCTTGACGAACTTGAGGAGCTGGCAAAAAAATATGCACAGCTCAAACAACAACAACAACAAGATAATG
>JAICHI010000080.1 GCA_025922735.1 Nitrososphaeraceae archaeon
AAATTAAAGAGTTGAAACCTATCCACCCAGAACTTGCCCAAGTAGCTGAGACAATACATGACATGGACCTTAAGGAGACAGTAAATGCCATTCTTGTGATTGACGCATTAGAAGTCTTACTGAAGGTTCACGCCATGCGCGAAGCACGAGGAACTGCTCTTACTGATGAAATGGCAGAGCACATCGTTAAGGAGTTAAAGCCTAAGCATCCAGTCTTGGCTGCTGTTATTGAAAGAGGACATAAAATGGATTTGAAAGAAACTGTCTCCGCTCTGATTGTCATTGATGCCCTTAAAAGGTTTTTAAAAATCCATGCTGCAAGGCTAGCCACTGACTAGACAGTTAGCTAACTTTCAATCTATTTTTATTCTCAATATCATATCTATGTAACCCTCTACCAGGCTGAGCTACCAATGCCTTTGAAGTATTGCGGATTACTGCAATGTTGTTGATAAGATAACCCTCCTCTAATAACAAAGGTAGTTCGCTTTCAACAAATACTTTTAACTTCTTGTGTAGTCTAGACTTGACACAAATATAATCATGGTCAAACTGTTGTTTAGCAGTGAGATAGTCCCGAAAGAATGGGGAGCAGCAGTAGAAAAACCAGCTCTTAGGGTAGACACATACTCAAACATATATGCACCCACCATTGTAGCGCATCCAGAATGAACGACTGCTGCTGCCCCATCCCCTTCTTACGGGATGTCCATCGAAATTGTTGTCTTGTATGTCTGACTGGACGTTCGACTGCAGTTGATGTTGTCGTCGTCCTCCCCGTTCCCACAACGACGATGTACTAAGCTTGGAATTTGGAGTTATTAAATTTCTTGGGAAAATTATTATTGTTATTGCCTTGTTCTAGCGCTCAATTATTATATTATTTCCTGTTTTAGATCAAGCCACCCTTGTTTAGTGTTTGATGACTGTTTCTTTCATTTTTAGGATACATTGCACACATTTGACGGGAGGACTTCAGAAAGCTGACGGTTTGACAAGCAGCGGTCAAGGCGTTAAGCCAAAATCAAATATGAAGTTTAGAAGCATGGGAACAAGAAGTAATACAACAACAGCAGCAAATGAAAGAGAAAGAAAACATGTCGCTACTACTAGTTACTACATTGGATAAATATTTATTAAAAAAAATTCCAGGTTAAGAAATGTTTAGTTAAGACTTTAGAGAAACCTATATGAAACATCATAATGGCAGAGTTCTGCTACTAAAAATGACACCCACCCAAAAGAAAGAATTGCTGAATAAGAAGCACCAAAAATTGTTACAACGTACAACTCTCTTTCAGTAGATAATCATGCGTGAAGACTCCCGAAGGCCTTAATGTTGCCCTTATATTTTGATCTATGTATGTACTGTGTCGAGGACCACTGATCATGACGGCAGCAGCAGCGTCAAGTCTGAAAATATTAGCTTTAGGTTACATAAGGACCACCTCGATAGATTGAGAGAGGAAGCCAAAGAAAAACGAATTAGCCTAAACACTCTTGCGAGCCAAATAATTGATTCTTATGTAAACTATAACTCAAACCTTTCAAATGCTGACGTTATCCCCGTATCAAAGGCAATACTGATCGCACTAGTTGAAGCATGTAGTGAAGATCAGTTAAAGGCTAAAGCAGAGCAAGTCCAAAGGAAAGCTACAATAGACTTAGCATTGCAATTACGAGGGAAATATGATTTTGAAGCGATTGTAGACATCTTTGACTCGTGGCTCAGAGCTACAGGTTTTCCACATAGGCACGATAAAGATTCAGAAAACAATAGACACAATTTCATAATTCAGCATGATATGGGTAGAAAATATTCGTTCTTTGCAGCAGAGTGTTTTAAGGCATATTTTGAACCTTTGGCAACAAGAAAGGTTGAATACACTATTATGGATAATATCGTAGCGATAACAGTTGAAGGATGACGTCCCCCTTTAGAGGGGCAGCAAATTCATACTACTCTTGCTACATCTACAACCAGCTTAATGGAAACAAGACGGCAGTGGGGTGGTGTGGTGGTCGATTCACCTTGTGAAGATTCGTTATATGAAGTGCCACGATCTTGTTCTAAACTCTCTCGCTCCCAATGGCTTAGACGTTATGGGTTAACAAAGAGAACATGCCCAGGATTCCTAGTACAAACAAACATCCTAGAACCATCCGGTTGTATACCAGCGTCTCTCATTGGGGCACCGTCCTCTCCACAGATTCTTTCTGCTATTGTCATAGATTCTTATCGAGAATATTACTCGATGAGATAAAAAGTTGTCTATTTCCTTTGAAGCACTACGAGAAATTGCCAATTACTTTAAAGTCGTATTGCTGTCCCCCATATGTCTCGCGATACAAACGAGCATAACTTTCCGCAGCATCATATGTAGCAAATTTTTGTCTAAGGCCATCAATGACTGTTTTCCTACCAAACACATCATATACGACTATATTATATGACTTTGGTAGTCTTTTGTACTGCCTCATCATTATGTATACACTAACTAGTAGGAAGAATATGGCGACCATAACGATTATGGCAAATTCAAACCCTTTGACAAAGCTCAAAAAATTGGATATGAAATTCTGATCTAGCCATCTAAAAGTGATACTCAAGGCCTTATCCGCTGCAGTTACAATGATGTTAAGTATCATTACTCTCTACCAATAAAGCAGCATCATATCATATAATAACTACTCCAAATCAACGCGAAGAGTCGCTAGGAACAGCTAATATTATTATTATTATTTTATTATAAAAGCCGCATATCTGGCATCGTATATCGTAAAAGCTAAGCTATGTATCGAGCAGCCAGCAGCGCTAAGGCAATTATTATTAAGACAGGGGCGTTAATGATCAAGATGGCGTACCACGATGCTACCATTATTCTCATGAGGTCGAATCTCATTTCATAGTCATACTTACGCTTAACAAACGTCTTATATTTGACTCAAAGAAATCATAGCAGTTTGCGAAGACTAGTCCTAATTCTGATAGCATTACTATTTTCAGCTATCTATTGCGTGCCGGCATCTGCAGCCAATGAAATCTTGATTAACGAAGTTGAACTTAATCCGCCAGGCACTGATAGCGGTGCAGAAAAGGTTGAACTCTATAATCCATCGAGCAGCGCTACCGATATCAGCGGTTGGACTGTAAGCTCCACTGCAGGCTCAACTGCCTCTGTAGTCATAAGCGAAGGAACAGTCCTTCCTCCCCAGAGTTACGTGATAGTTGGCAGAAATTCACAATGGCTAGATAATGGCGGAGAAGTCATTGAGTTAAGAAATAATTCAGGAACACTGACAGATTCTGTCGGTCCCTTTTCTGATGAGGAGAATGGTGATGCGACTTGGCAGCGATCACCGAATGGGGAAGACAATTGGGTCTTTTCAAGCAACACGCTAGGTGCTTCTAACTCTGCCACTTTGGTTTCCGATCCACAGTCGCCTCTGGCGCTTGCACCTGAACAAACAATACAGTCAGAACCATCGCCCTCGGGAAATTCAAGCGTTGAGGTCACTCCTGGAATTCAGCCAAGTCAAAATCTAACTTTAGCCTTTGTCGATGTAGAACAAGGAGATGCAATCCTTGTTATTCTTCCCAATACAAAGACATTGTTGATAGATGGAGGCGAGCGCGAAAATTCTGACAAAGTGCTTGCAACACTGCGGGAGCATGGCTTGAGCCATATTGATGCCATGGTAGCGACACATCCCCATGCAGATCACATCGGCGGGCTGATTGATGTTATCAAAAATCTAGATGTTGGACAGGTGCTGGACTCTGGTCAGGTACACACAACACAGACCTTCGAGGATTTTCTAGACGCTATTGAGATGAAGCAAATTCCATTAAAATCAGTCAGGGAGGGTGACTCAATCAACCTTGATGCGACAGTTGAAATCGATGTTCTAAACCCATCTGTCAGTCTACCTGGTGGTGCATTCAATGAAGCAGAATTTAATGACAATTCTGTTGTTCTCAAGCTGACCTATCGTGAATTTTCAGTGTTGTTGACTGGCGATATGGAAGAAACAAATGAAGAAAGACTGATCTCCGAAAATGGTACAGCACTTGATGCCGACGTCTTAAAAGCTGGTCATCACGGCAGTCGCACATCTAGCAGCTCACCCTTCTTGAATGCAGTAACGCCGGAGGTCGTGATTATCTCCCTGGGTGCGGGAAATACTTACGGTCATCCCCATCAGGAGGCTTTGGATAGGATTTCAGCTGCCGGGACTGAACATCTGTTCAGGACGGACATTGACGGCACAATTACCTTGACTACAAATGGCAGCAGCGGATATTCAATTGTAACTAAAAACAGTGGGAAGACTGTTGATGTTCCCAAATTTGAGATGGTATGCTGCTCGCCACAATAGCATTAATTTTGTTTGTTGCATATATATGAGGCTAGGTATTGCATGGAAAAAGTAATCAGGGCAAGCCTTGACCGCATTGAAGGAGACTTTGCGGTAGTTTACTCGGATGATGACGACGACCATCACAACAAGTTTGATGTGCCTCTCGAATTGGTAAAGGATGCTAAACCTGGAATGCGGCTGCAACTGCATATCGAAAACGATCAGATTAAACGCATAGAGATTGACAAAGAGGAGACCGAGCGAGCAAGAGATAGAATTCACAAGAAATACGAAAGGCTGCGACAAGGTCGCGATTTGAGACAAGAATAAAGTAGTTTTTGACATTCAAACCAATATTCTAAACAAATATACCTGGAATGGCTTATAAAAAGAAAATTATCCATATTAAGTATAGAGTGGCGGCAAAACTGCCGCCACATGTCTCCTCTGCTGTATGGTACTGATCTGCTGCCCGCTCCTCATGATCTTTGGCGGAGCTTCTTTTGTGATTTTTATGTCAGTTCCTCTGAGTCTTCTCAAGTATCCTCTCCTCCATCGTCACCATCATCATCTCCTCCTTCAGTGGTTTCGGCTGCTTGTGCCTGTTGAGCTAAGGAGGAATTCTTAATGCAATGTAAAGAAGACAATAGATTAAAAGAATCTAGTTCCGCATTATTATCAAAAAGATAGAACGTGGCAGTAATATCATACTAAATTTGAAGTGATTTGTTTGAACAAAAACTATGAACATAATTGATCAATTCGTAAATTAATAACGCTATTACATCTTGGGGGAGGAGAATGCATACATGCACCCAGATGACCTAAAAGCAGTATGGATTTGCCACGAATGTCATAAGGTATTTTTTTTTCACAGTGATATTGACGATCATAAGGATTCAACCGGGCATAAGCTGATTGAACAAACTATGATGATTTCACCAGGTGAGTCATTGGCATGATAAATCATGTTGTAGACGTTCTACTTTTGAGGTCATCTGTTCGACTTGTGAAATTGATTCAACTAGCTTGTGGTAGTCATGCAGTAGAATTGACATAAGTATTGAATAGAGAGCCTTATGGGCTGTACGGTATAAGAGAGCAAGCTGAGAGATGTAAAGTCTAGGAGGATCAAACATCATCTCATCAAACTTCTTCCTATCTTTTTTATCTAAGGCATTGCGAAATGGTTTCCAATCGTCTTTCTCCATTGCAAGCACAATTCTAAATGAGGGTATTGTCCTATCCATTTGTTATTTGACGCCGCCATCCCAATGATGAATTTCAAAGTCTACAATTGATATCTGCCAGCATTGAAAAAAAGAGGGAGTGAGAGCCGGTGAAAGGATAAATTTCATTATCTTATCTTTTTTATGATACTATGATAACGAAAGCCAAGTCAT
>JAICHI010000081.1 GCA_025922735.1 Nitrososphaeraceae archaeon
CACTCTGCTACATCTGGAACTGGTCCTCAAGATCCCGAGTCTGCACAGCAGTTTGATACACGCTTAATTAATGCCGGTGAATCAGCTACACTGTCTCTTGCACAAGTCACGCCTGGGCAATACGACTATTACTGCATAGTGCATCCATACATGACAGGGAAGATAGTGGTACAATAGGTAAGAACCCCGTCTGCACATCTTGTAAATTTAGCTAGAGATATGAATTATCTTCATCAAAAGAATGGCAAGTCTTTTGGTCCAGGCCGTGCGGTCATATATTACCCTTGTTAGGGTATTCCTGCACTGTCAATCATGACTATACTGCGATGATTCTTGTCCGCATAATACTTATATTAAGTGCATATAACAGTGTTATAGTATGACGTTTCTAGAGATAAAGGACTTGCATATCAGCATTGATGGCAAGCAGATACTCACAGGGCTTAACCTTGGCCTCGACAAGGGAGAGGTTCATGCCATTATGGGTCCAAACGGCTCTGGCAAAAGCACGCTTGCAAATGCCATTATGGGCCATCCCAAGTATAGCATCGACTCAGGTGACATTTTGGTCAAGGGCGAGAGCATCCTCAATCTCTCGACCGATCTGAGAGCAAGAAAGGGTCTCTTTCTTGGCTTTCAATACCCGACTGAGATTCCAGGAGTTGGCTACAGCCACTTTTTGAGAAACGCCTACAACACCCTCAACAAGTCGCTTGGCGAGGAACAAAACCGGGAGGTCTTCATTACAGTCCGTGAATTCCATGAGTATGTCAAGAAGAACCTCGACGCGGTGGGACTCGATCCTTCGTTTCTAAGCCGTTACCTCAATGAAGGGTTCTCCGGTGGTGAAAAGAAACGATCAGAAGTCATGCAAATGCTGGTTCTCAAACCGAATATCGCGATTCTAGATGAACCGGACTCGGGTCTGGACATCGATTCGGTCAAGTCAGTCGCGGAGGCAATAAACCAATTAATTGATACGGGTGCCGGCGTGCTTGTAATCACCCATTATGCCAGAATCCTTCGATACCTCAAAAAACTTGATCATGTCCATGTAGTGGCAAGGGGCAAGGTTATCAAATCAGGCGGCAAAGAACTGTCTGAAGAACTGGAAGCGAAGGGTTACACCTGGCTCGGCATAGAAGAAGACAAGTAAAAATTAGGCCCCAGTAAATTACTTCCACCCAGATGGCTTCAGAAGCATCGACATCAGAAGAGCCCCAAGCAACAACCTTTCTCAACTTCTCATTCTTCAGGGTGGATCCCAAGTGGCGCTGGCTAAATGAGATAGGCAAAGAGGAAGCAGCCAAAGAGTTCGCGAGCCTAATTGAGATTGCCAACACCAAGATAAAGGTGAGGACATACTCAACTCTGGGCCTACGCGAAGATAGCGACTTGATGCTCTGGATGATTTCTAACTCTCTAGAAAAGACGCAGGTAATGACATCCAAGATCTATTCAACTATCCTTGGCAAATACCTGATGCCATCACATGTTTTCCTCTCTGCAACAAGACCGTCTGTTTACTCATCTAAGATTAAGCCAGGATTTATGACAGACGAGCAGCCTATGAAGTATTGTATCGTCTATCCTTTTGTCAAGTCAAGGGAATGGTACTTGCTGCCTTTTGAAGAGCGCAAGAAAATGATGGAAGAGCATATCTTGGTGGGACGCAAGTTTCCAAATATCAGGCTCAACACCACTTACTCATTTGGCCTTGATGATCAGGATTTCATGCTCGCCTTTGAAACTGCGGATCTGATGGCTTTTCAGGAACTGATAATTCAGCTGCGCGAAACCAAAGTGAGCAAGTACATTATCCGTGACACTCCAATGATTGTCTGCATTTATAAGGGAGCTGAGGACATCATTAAAAGTCTAGGATAATTATGCAGGCGCTGAAAGAATGGGCTGTCGTCTGCAGGGCTCTTGAAGAGGGCAGGCAGATTGTGCTTTTACGCAAGGGTGGCATATTGGAATACCGCCAGGGCTTCAAAGTCAAGCACGACAGATTTCTATTGTTCCCAACGTACGAACACCAGTCAAAGGATCATTTGCAGGCTGACTATGCAAATAAACTTGACGAAGTGCTAGAGGATCAGCCGTCCACCGGAACCAATAGGATTACAAGCTATGCAGAATCCATAGAAGTCAAAGAAATAACAGACCGCATTACTCTTAGGATGCTTGCAAACTACCATATCTGGAACGAAAGCTATGTTAATGCAAGGATGGATTACAATCCAAGGAAGCCTATGAGTGTAATACTCTTACGTGTTTTCAAACTTGAGAGGCCGATATTGATTGAAAACAAGCAGGAATGGATCGGCTGCAGATCATGGATCCCACTTGACATGGATGTAGGCGGCAGGCCCATAATGGATGATCTGCAATTCAACACAATAGCGTCTGAAGTAAAGGGAGTGCTATCTATAGCGGCATGAGATACCGAACTTTGGGTAAGAGTGGCATAAAAGTAAGCGAGATTGGCTTTGGTGCATGGACTATAGCACTTGACTGGTGGGGAAAAAAGGTTGACGACGATGAAGCAATCAGGATGCTAAAGCGTGCCTATGATTTGGGTATCAATTTTTACGAGACTGCCGACTTATACGGCAAGGGAAAAAGCGAGAAGCTTATAGCGCAAGCATTCAAGGATATGCGCAACGAAGTGGTCTATTCTACAAAGTGGGGCTATGACATGTATAGCGCCAAGCAGGTGGGACACAGTGAACTGCCACAAAAGCATAACCAAGAATTTTTGCAGTTTGCTATTAGCCAGAGCCTCGACCGCCTACAGACTGATTACATAGATGCTTATAGCCTCCACAATCCCAAGATGGACGCAATAGGAAACGACACGCTCTTTGCTTCTCTTGATTACATGGTCAAAAAAGGCACGATCAAGAGCCATGGGGTGGCGCTTGGACCAGCGATAGGGTGGAAGGACGAAGGCTTGGAAGCTATTGAAAAAAGGAACATTACATGCCTCCAGACTGTCTACAATATTTTGGAGCAGGACCCTACACGAGATTTTATGCAAGCAGCAGAGCGGCGCAATGTCGGCATAATGGTAAGAGTTCCTGATGCGTCAGGCTTACTTACTGGTAAGGTCAATACTGATACAAAGTTTGACAAAAACGACCACCGCAGTTTTAGAAAACAAGAGTTCATCATTGAAGCGATGCAAAAGATAGAGAATATGAGACCTCTTGCAAGCAGCAAGGGATGGAACATCACAGAACTAGCAATTAAGTTCATACTGTCACAAAAGCAAATTTCAGTCATCCTGCCGACAATGATAAGTATTGAAGAAATAGAACTGTTTACATCGCTTTCAGACGGCAAGTATCTCAATAGCACTGAAATTGCAAGAATGGAGGAAATGTATGAAAAGAACTTTTATGTCGAACCTGTTGCTAAATGAGAGCGCAAACTGAGGATCTTCTGCAGACATATATCCATGAAAAGATTGTTGTTGTAGGTTGTTGTTGTCATTGAAAAATGCTATACAGGCTATTTAGGGTAGCTTCTTCTGAGTGCTGACTCGATGCGCTAGACAAAATATTTTACACGCTCTTTCTTGAACTCACGTGAACTAAACAGTATTTGATAGTCCTTTACGCCCACCGTTTCTGACAT
Organism: Nitrososphaeraceae archaeon; assembly: GCA_025922735.1. Classification (GTDB taxonomy): domain Archaea; phylum Thermoproteota; class Nitrososphaeria; order Nitrososphaerales; family Nitrososphaeraceae; genus Nitrososphaera. The sequence continues at coordinate 3,643 of JAICHI010000081.1, forward strand.
TTCTGCAGCAATCTTTTCAGCCGCCTGCAGCGTTCGGGCATGTACCATGCTGAAAAGATTGAACCTCCAATCAGGATATACCGGCCTCCTGTAGCAGTGACTTACCTGTGGAAATGCAGCGAGTCTGAAGCCCACTTCGTCTACTTTGTTCTCTGGCACCTGCCACACGACCATACCATTTGCGACAAAGCCAGCTTCGCGGTGGCGAAGTATTGCTGCAAAGCGCCTCATTATGCCAGTATTTTCATATTCTGTGGCCTTGGCAAACAATTCTGCTGTGGTTACATCTAAACTACTGGCAAGCTCCTTGAAGGGCTCTGGCACTACTGCCAGGTCCTTCTGCAATTCACGGATGAACTCTATGTCACGCTCACTTAGTTGCACTTTCTCCTGGTTTAGATGCTTCACTTTGTCCGTCGGTACAAGCTTATCCGGATCTTTATTAACCATGTCAAGCCTGACGCCGATCTTGTAGAGCTTGAGTGTTGGCAAAACTCTATGTTTGATAACGCCTTCAAATGATGCCATTCTGTCAAGGTCTTGCTTGATATCTGATCCTGGAGGCACTGCAAGCGTGAACCACATATTGTACTCATGATTGCGCTCATAGTTGTGGCTGACCCCCGGATGCTCATTGATTTTTTCTGCCACAGAGTCAAGTTTGTCAGGTCTGACTGCAAACGCTATAAGGGCGCTCTTGTATCCAAGTCGCCTTGTGTCAAAGATGGCGTTGATTTGACGGATGATGCCCATGTTTTTCAGGAATGCTATCCTACGCATGACGTCTTCCTCCGAAATGTCATACCTCTTTGCAATCTCTAGATAAGGCCTATCAACAAGAGGAAAGACCCACTGGATATCGTTTAGAAGTTTTTTATCGACGGCGTCAAGCTGCTGTTGTTGTCGGTTTGATTGCATGCTCGGGCGGTAAAAGTTGTTGTCAATCCATTAAAAACCTACCTCTGACAAGAATACAATGGTTCTTAACACAAATTACATTTTGAGGATACCGCTTCAATGATAACCCTGCCGAGAGCCATGGCTTTATGAGGAGGCACTTTCTTTGGTATGAAAATAAGCCATTCCCTGTCAAAGGTGCTTATTTGTAAAGATGTACACGTATGCTTTTAGTCTGTTCCCCCGGAATGTCCTCTCTGTAGCCATGTCAATATAAGATAAAACCCCAGTTCTCATGCTCTTATTCTAAGGTAAATTTATACCAACACTTCTTATGCTCCCTTCGGGTTGCCATATTTTTCATAGTAGACAAGTTCATCTGGTGGCAAGCGGTTCTTTCTTTTTCCAGAAATCTGTTTGGCAGAAAATCCAAAACCTACTATGATCGTTGGAGTTAGATCTTTTGGAATACCAAAATCACTGCGCAATTTTTCATCTTGTATTCCAGTGAATAAACATGATGCTACACCGTAATTCCAAGCAGCTAATTGCATATCCTGAACCACTCTTCCAGCATCAATCATGTGGAATTTGTGCCGAGGGTTTGTCAACACAATTACTGCAAAATTGGCGCCTGAAACCCAGCCTCCAGTTGTGCTGTCCTCGGCAAGTTTTTTAAGGTTCTTCTTTTCTTCTACAACAATAAATCGCCAATGCTGAGTGTTGAGGCCACTGCCTGTCAGCCGTGCAGCTTCCAAGATTTTTGACTTTATCTCTGCAGAAATATTTTGTGAGCTAAATTCTCGAACATCAAGCTTAGTTGCTATGCATTCAAAGGCATCCATATTTGCCATTATAAAGGCGTGCATAACTCATAAAGGATATGGAAATACACTGTATATAGGCACAGTGTCGGAAACTATTTCTCACTTGATGTGTTTTGAGGTCTGCTATTACCGCTAGAACTTCCTGACTTTTCGCTGGCGCTACCTTGCTTTACTTGAGACGAGAGGCTGCAGGCAGTAATTCTTCTTTCTTCAGATGTTAATTGGGCTATATCGGCATTTCTTGCACTCTCTTCGTCAACTTTGTCATTCTTTTAGTCAAGTAATCTTCTATCAGCTAAATTCACAAGATGTGCAGGCGGGGTTCTTACCTATTGTACCACTATCTTCCCTGTCATGTATGGATGCACTATGCAGTAATAGTC
>JAICHI010000082.1 GCA_025922735.1 Nitrososphaeraceae archaeon
GAGTCCGCCTTAAGGAGGTTTTCTCTCAAATCCCTCTGGGCTTGCCTCAACAAATGGTTATCAAACTGAGAGTGTGCAGTGACTAGAATGTAAGAGAGAATGAATGACTCTATATGCAAAGATCGTACTGGATCAGGTTACGTGACTTTAATGCAAGCATCAAGATAATTGTTTTGGATGCATAATCTCATATACATTATCAAGAAGTTAGTATCATTGTAGCAATTTTCTACTAGATTAGTCAAGCATAATATATGAAGTCAGCTGCGAATTACCATGTATGCTGTAAAATACTTCCTAAGTTAGGAATTGCTACCATCGTTAAATATCCAATATAATGCATAAAGAAGTATATATGACCAAAAGCAAACAATCACAAGAAAATTACAGAATAAAAGAAGATGCAGTTGCTATAGATCATGAGATAAACAAAATTCAAATGACAATTCGTTCGGCATCACGAATTCTAAACAGCGTCAAAACTATGGAAGGCGAGGGGCTTGTAGTAAATAGATCACTGCCAAACAATAAGGAATTTGATCCCTTTTTGCTTCTTGATGAATTTGGCCCACTTGAGCTTGCTCCGGGACAAATAGGAGGAGTGCCTGCTCATCCACACAGAGGCTTTGAAACGGTGACATACATGCTTGATGGAAGATTCGAACACAAGGACTCACAAGGGCGCTCAGGCAAACTGAACACCGGAGACGTTCAATGGATGACTGCAGGCGCAGGCGTAGTACACTCAGAAATGCCCGAAAAAGAGTTCGCGCGTAAAGGCGGGCGACTGCATGGATTTCAGCTGTGGGTCAACCTTCCAAAGCGCGACAAGATGGTGGAGCCGCGCTATCAAGAGATTCCAAGTTCGCTGATTCCGCTGGCTAAAAGCAGTGATGGTCGCGTAAACGTAAAGATTATTGCAGGTGAGGCTTTAGGCAATCGGGCAGTGATCGATACTAGGACACCAATAATGTACCTGCACTTTATGCTTCAGCCTAACGGCGAAATAGTACAAAATGTCCCCAAAGGTTACAACGCATTCGCGTATGTAATAAATGGCGTAGGTTACTTCGGAAAGAATGAGCAGTCTGCACAGAGAGGACAGATGGTCATATTTGCAAGAGATGGCGACGAAGTATCTATCAGAGCGCCTGCAGATGCGAAGTCTCCACTTGATGTACTACTGCTGGCCGGCGTTCCTTTGAACGAACCTATTGCGCAATACGGGCCGTTTGTGATGAACACGTCCGAAGAAATCTACCAGGCAATAGAGGATCATAGGAGCGGCAAAATGGGCCGAATTGCGCTCTAGACCTTTTTTATTTTCTTCCAGTTGGTTTCTTCTTATTATAATTGGGTGGGGGAAGAGGAAATTGAAATCCACCTACTCAGTAGTAAATTCTACCATTCCAGATAGTTTCTTGTGATTATGTTCCGATGATGAAAAAGCTAAGCAAATGATAGCTACAAGGCTACATGTTAAATACAATCGCAAATTTACCAGTCAGCACCTATCTTTTCACATTCTAGGCATCCTTTTGTATTTTCATGAATTTTTGGATCTATTTATCAATGTGAGCACACGAGTGTCTGTGTTTTTCCTCATCTCTGAGCATATTATTATTGATGGTATCTAACATAGCTAAAAACAATCCAATTGATAAAACAACAAGTCATCAATGCTTTTCCCATTATATAGGCTAAAGGAGAATTCTAGAGAAAATATGCTCTATTAGAAAAAAGTAATAATTGTAATGTAGTATATGAGAGTGATTAAGGGATACTTTAGCCTATGGATCCATCACCAAGGGAGGTAATAAGTCAAGAATTACTCAGTTGGAAAGGAGTTACAATACATGAGCACAATTTCGTAACCACGATATTTTTTTTGGACGGAATAGAAATGGGTCACTTACACGGAGACTCTATAGCCGATCTACAGTTCCCTGTAAAAGTTGGTAAGAAACTTATAAGAGAGGGATATGTATCACCACATCATATTATCCCTAAATCTGGTTGGGTAAGTCATGAGATTCAAAATGCCAAAGATGTTAAACTTGTAATAGAGCTCTTTCGCTTCCAGTACAGTCGGCTTGTGGAATCAAAATAAAACTTACTCGCCTTTTTGCACATACTTAGGGTTACGCCGGAAAAACCAAGAACGTTCGGGCCAGATAACGATCAAATCTATGTCGTCATTGCAGCATCTGAGGCGGTGTCTCCTTCAAATTTATTTTGTGATCTTGGTCTTGCATGATAATGCCACATCAATTTTGTACAGCAAATTCAATAGCGGATTGTGGTAGTAAATTAAGTCCTCTGTAACCTTTAAGGGTGTGTCGGTGAGCATTCAGGCCATCTTCAAGACCCCGTACCGCGAGGCAGTTAACATGATTTCTTAAGCAATAGATATCCCCTTTTTTCCGGTATTATCCTAAGGTAAGTTGATTCTAACTAAATAAGGTCAAACATATTTGCTAAGTAAGAAGTTGCTACTATAATTAAATACCTTCGTTATCATATTATATTGTGATAAGTAAGAAACCAAAAGCAGCTTTCTTGTCCAATCTGGTAGTTACTGATCCAGACACTGGCGAGTTAATACGCAAAGATACTGGCGAGGTTATTTCTGATAATACAATATCACAAGAAAAAGAATGGCGCTCATTTGACATGGAAGAGGGAGAGAACAGAGCACGGGTAGGAACTCCTACTTCGCTTGCATATCATGATATGGGACTTTCTACAAAGATTGGTAAGGAAGCAACTGATGCAACCGGCAATGTAATTGACGCTGCGACTCGAACTAGAATGGGAAGGCTTCGTATGTGGAATAGCAGAAGCCAAAGTCACTCCGCAACAGAGAGAAATTTACAAAAAGCTTTTTCCATGCTCTCTAGGATAAAAGATAGACTAGGCCTGCCAAACCATGTGACTGAAAAGGCAGCATATACATATAGAAAAGCTCAGGAAAGAGGCCTTATTCGAGGAGACACTATAGGTTCAGTACTGGCTGCTTCGATATATGCTGCTGCAAGACAGTCAGGAGTGCTAAGGACGCTTGAAGATATATCAGAAGTCAGCGACATAAAGCCAGGAGAAGTCGCTAGATCTTACAGACGCATCATCTCAGAACTTGACATTAAAGTACCATTGATAGACCTTAGGAAGTACATAGTCAAAGTAGCAAACAACCTAAACTTTGATGAAAAGATAAAGCGTAAAGCACTTGAACTTATGGAACAAGCTCAGAAAAATAATCTTGTGGTTGGTAAGGACCCAATAAGCATGGCCGCTTCTATACTCTACCTTGTAAACCTTGCAGAAAGAAAGCCTAGGACACAGGCTGAAATCGCAAAAGCGGCAGGAGTAACAGAAGTAACAGTGAGAAATAGGTCAAAAGAACTTAGGAAAAAACTCGATGTAAGCGTTGTCCGATCTACTCTGTAGAAGGGAGCAAATTCACAAGCTGGTGTAACAGTAGTCGAGCAAGTGATTGGCTACCAAGAACTATTTCCTGTGTTTAGCTTTGATGGGACACATAGCAGCCATTGCCGCAAGAAACATCAAATGTGTATATAGAAGACGCTTCAATATTCAATATGGTAGAGACACCAACATTCCAAAAGGTAGCAAACAAGGGCGATCTGAGAGAAGGTGGCCTCCTAGGAGTTCAAATAGATAGCAAGAGAATTGTACTGGCGATGGTTGAAGGCAATGTATATGCTATGAATGCTGTCTGCTCACATAAAGGCGCTCCTTTAGAAGAAGGCACACTTATGGGGTATGACCTTAAATGTCCTTGGCACTTTGCTCTTTTTGATGTACGTACCGGTAAAGTATCTGCTAGAACCGTATGGGCAACAGATTTAGAATCTTATCCAGTGCAGGTTGATCAGACCACTGGTGATATTCTGATAAATGTAAGTAGTGCTGGATCAGCAGATTCTGCAAAAGAGAGCGGGGTAACATAGTTTGAGAATTATTACGGCTTTCCTGATGAAAAAATAGAGCATCTATTCTGGGCATAAATAACAGTACCGGCGTTTGCTTGATCAGTATACTTTGAGATGCGAATTTCTTTCCTGCATGCTGTTGCGATGACGATAACACCTCCTATAACATTCTTAATCCAAGGAAATCATTCTGGCTCTCATTATATGCACTATTGCTAGAATTCTATTTTTGGGCGATGGAGAGCGTAGTCTCTGTCTGACCGATATAATTAGCAATCTATGACTAATATAGAAATGGATAAATGGATAAAACAACATGAAGCTAATTTACAATTTCAAAAATAAAGGCAATATGGGATAGGATGGTGACGAAGAGGACAAGAACCAAGACGAGACTGAAAAGGTAGCTATTATGATACTTCTCCAAAAAAAAGAATTTGGATGAATGGTTGTCAATTGCTGCTAAGAGACAATCAGCGTCTTTGTTTCCCTTCTTCTCTTTCATCTGCCGAACCAGTCTTTGCTGTAAACGATGAGTTAGAGTAAGATCGTGCTATACCCCTGCTGATCTCTTCAGCAGCTCTTGCATTATTCGATGTCAGTCTTGTCACATCTTTTACGTTATCTCTTGCGTAGTCCATTGTAGTTCTCATAGATTCCATGCTTGCTACCATCATATTATTTATTATTCTGGTCTCAGTCACGAGACTTTCCGCCATAGCAGCAATTGTCCGGGTGTAGGCTTCGGCCATTGCTGAAGGCAAGTTTGTGTATGGAAACCAAAAGTTCATCATGTTATTTATTGCCGGAGTCCATGCTGACTGAAATGAATTAGCAATATCCCTTTGCGACTCAAGGAAGCTGTCTGCCATTTCCCTCGTTACATCGACTGTTTGTCTCTGAAAGTCTGTCATCGCCTCACTATACTTCGGTATTTCCCTTCTTGTCACTTCAGTTGTCCGCTTTATATTGTCCCTTGTTTCTTCAATTGCCCTATCGATGGATGCTGAGGCTGCAGCTGATGCTTGTTGCTGAGGATTGACTGAAATAGTGCCTTCGTCTTTCTTATCATCTTTTTTTGATGCCATAGTTAGTAAGTGTTCTTAAATGACATAAAAGTTTCAACTCATGCTTCGAGTCAGACCCTTTAGAACAGTAAGCACTCTCTCTCTTCTGATAAAATCGCTTATTTTTAGATTTAGAATTTTTCTCGAATATACGTGTTCAGCAGAATGCTATTTAATAGTCTTGGAATATTGACTGACTGATGACATAAGCAATATTCTGCAGTTTTATTTGTTGTTTGGTTCTTGTTACGGTTTAGGAACGATGCCTGCATTTGAAAGACGAATCCTCAAGGTAACAATTCCATCAAAAAATAGGTCGTAATTCTCTTGTTTTCTCCCTTTTTTGATAGATCAGATGAGAAAGGCAAAATATTCTTTTGTCTATACGATTAGGTCTCTAATCATAGAGTACGATGTGCCTGTACATACAGCCACCAGATAAGATTAGTAGGTTTATTCATATAATAAGCTTGCAATTCCCTTTAGGAGTTCGAGGATTTCCTGACCAATGCCTTGGATCTTTTTTCAGTGTTAGAATATATTTTGCAAAAAAGTTTGAGCCCAAAAGTGTCTATCTAATATCTTGTTCATTGCTGCTTGCTGTCTCTGGCATACCAACAATTGCTTGACAACTTTTAGAGCTCCAACAGTCAAAAATCCCAGCATATGACCTACCTTTTACTAGTTTAGTGAGAATTTCGTTAAA
>JAICHI010000083.1 GCA_025922735.1 Nitrososphaeraceae archaeon
AAGCGACTGTGCCGCAATCAATGCCCTCGCGACATGCTCTTCGCTCAGTTTAATTTGCTTTGCCTTAGTTGGCGCGCCGATATTTTCCAATGTTTCTGCTATCTTTTCCCAGTTAAGGCCATGCAGCTTTGCCATCATGATTGTGCCTATGCCGACGCGCTCGCCGTGGAGTCCGAAGTTTGAACCTGCAACATATTCCACTGCATGGCTGAAGAGGTGCTCAGCCCCTGAGCATGGTCTGCTGCTACCTGCGATACAGGCGGCGACGCCAGCACTTATGAGCGCTTCAACAATTGTTCGTATAGTGAACTGGCTCTTGCAGGCTAATTTCTCCGATTCCTCAAGTATTATCTCGGCACTCATGTAGGCTAGATTGGCTGCATAACTGCCAAAGTACTCTCCTTTTTCATCGCGGGCGAGCTCCCAGTCCTTAACTGCTGTTATTTTTGCAACCAAGTCCCCGCAGCCGCCTGCTAGAAGTCGTGAGGGTGCTTCCAACATCAGTCGAGTGTCTGCAACCACACCAATTGGTGTATTTGCCTTTATGGAATATGGCTTGTTCGTACCTCTTATGGAAACAAACGGGCTTGATATTCCGTCATGCGATGCTGATGTTGGCACGCTCAGAAACGGTCTGCCTATCTTGAAAGCTGTCATTTTCGCAATATCGACAGACCTTCCACCGCCAAAACCAATTACAAAGTCGGGCAGTTTGTTGCCAATCTTGTCCTGGAGCTTCTCAACAATGCCCATTGATGCATGGCTTACTACGTACTGCGAGCTTTTTAGTGACACATGTTCAAGAGAGGAGCCTAGCTTATCGCCTGCCTTTGATTTGACAGTTCTGCCAGTAACAACTGCAACCTCGGCTGCGCTTTCATTAAGGGTTCGAATAAGCACACCAACCTGAGAAACAACGCCCTCACCTATGAGTATCTTTCTTGGCAACTCCATCAGGTGGGTCGGCGGAGAACTCAATTAGAAAAACCTGCACGCAGCAATTAATTAATCTTGCACCTATCTGTGTTGCTCTCTTGGTTTAGCGAGTTCATTCTGTAGAGATTTGGCACCTGAGACTCTTTTCAGATAGACCAGCTCAAGTGCTCCAGCTCACTATCTTCTTGTTCGCGTCGCTGAATCTGTGTTGATCAGGCTTGTCATGTTGAGTATCTCTCTTAGTCCGTGTTAGTAACATTGATAATATCATCATCAGACCCACTTGCATTTTAGAACTTCCTTTTGTAGCTGTGGATTTATCTATCAGGCAGTCTTGATTGAAGCGCAGTGGGAATGATTTGAACAATGTGGGGCTTTCGGAGCTACATCTGGCGCGACCAGTAAAATCTTGCCTCCTCAATATCTAAAGACTCTTGTCTGTCTCTCTATCATAGTGATACTTCGGTTGAATATGAGTAGCATGAGCTATATTATCGTGCGAATTGAATGGCCATGCAATTTAAACCTGCACCATATTTCAACTCAACCCTTAAAGGGGGAAAACAAGCCAAATACTTAATACCGGCATCAATGTAAGAGATGCCATCACTGTTGACGGAGACGTTCGTTTGACGGTCATCTAGGAATTACATTCATGCAGCCTAAACAGCCCTTCCATCACGAATCTGCTAACCAAAATATCATGGCAGTAATACTGCAGAGTCTGCCGCATGAGGCTAACCTGACAAAAATCGAATACGAAGGTCCTTGCATTGCGCTTTATTCTAAGAACCCAAGCTACCTACTACAGAACAATCAGCTTGTCCTAAACATGGTGAATACCATAAAGAAGCGGATCGTTATCCGGATAGATGAGTCACTAAGGCTTTCTCAAGATGAGTCCACCAATGTTATTGGAGATACCGTTCCAAAAGAATCTGGCATTGCTGGAACATTTTTTGACGCCGTTTTAGGCGAAGCAGTAATCTTTGCTAGGAAGCCTTGGACCATTTTGCGTGAAGGTGGCGATGTTGATCTTACAGAAAAAATTGGCTGGAAAGTCAGGGTCAGAAAAGCTCCACAAAACATGCTGCCAATTGAAACACTTTATAAAATACTGGGTGAAACAGTGAGCCAACGCACAAAGTTCTATCGAGAAGTGGGAGATAAAATATTTCGGCCTAAATTGACAGAGCAGGCCGAAGCCAGCCTTCTCACGCTAGGGGGATTTGCGGAGGTAGGCAGGTCATGTATGCTACTTGAAACACGTGAAAGCAAGATTATTCTCGACTGTGGACTCAACCTATCGGCGAAGGACTCACTCGGAGCCCTTCCTCGCTTTGACATCACAGGGATAGGTATGGAAGAAGTAGATGCAGTGGTTCTCAGCCATGCACATCTGGATCATACTGGCTTTTTGCCAGCGCTCTTCAAATATGGATATAGGGGCCCGGTCTACTGCACAGAGCCAACTCTCTTGCTCATGAGTATCCTTCAGCGCGACTATCTCAAGTATTCCGGGAGTGATGCATTATATTCTGAGCAAGACATCGACAGAGCAGTAACACACACGATCACACTGATGCTCGGTATAGTAACTGATATTTCGCCGGATATCAAGCTGGTACTTTCAAACTCGGGACACATCATAGGATCGACTTCGATTCATCTGCACATTGGGAACGGCGAGCACAACCTCGTATATACAAGCGATATGAAGTTTGGCAAGACGCAAACACTTGAAAACGCTTCTTGGAGTTTTCCCCGAGTTGAAACTATGATAATTGAAAGCACGTACGGCGGCAAGGAGGATATCATGTGTCCACGAGAGCAGTCTGAGGCCAATCTTGTCAGCGCGGTTGAGAGGACACTTACGGCAGGCGGTCATGTGCTAATGCCGGTGCCCGCAGTTGGCATTTCCCAGGAGCTGATTCTTCTGCTTGACAGGTTTACAAAAGGCGGCAGGCTTAAGACCAAAGTGCTTGTGGAAAAGATCATTTCAGAAGCCACAGCTGTCTATGAGGCGTATCCTGAATTTCTTTCAAAAGAGCTCGGCAAACATGTACTCGAGTCGGAAGCAAGCCAATTTGGATCAGAATTCTCAATAGTTGAATCGGAGACTCTTAAGCCCAGTGAACCTGCAATAGTCCTTGCTCCTTCATCCATGCTAATCGGAGGACCTTCTGTAGGATACTTGAAGCAAATAGCGGATAATCCAAAAAGCACACTCATTATGCTGTCGTATCAATCCCTCGACACTCCCGGCAGAGCAATACTAGACGGTGCCAGACAAATTAGAATTGGGGGGGAGACAATCGAACTTCGATGCCAAGTCGAAAGGATTGATGGTCTTGGCAGTCACAGCGACTATAACCAGCTTATGGCATATGTTTTGCGGCTTCGGCCCAAGCTTAGGCGAGTTCTTGTCAACCACGGCGAGCGACCAAAGGCGCAGAACCTAGCAAGCATGATAAACAAGCAGTTTAGAATACAGACACAGCACCCCTTGGTGCAGGAAGCAATAAAACTACTTTAGATCGTATATGCCACGCCAGATCTTGACACCTGGAGGAGTGATCACAATGCGCTCTTCTCCGAGCCTTGCAATATCCCCGCCGGCTGACTGCGTATAAGAATACAGATCCTCAACAACCTTGCGCAATTCCTCCAAGTCCTTTTGCGCAAGCGGCGTCACCCTGATAATAAGGATCATATGTTTTTTGAGATCTTCTTTTACTACAGAGATATCCGACAGATCGCGCAGCGTAAGTGCCTTCAAATAAACCGGTGTTTTCTGGGTCTGCATGTACACTACCTATCTTCTGCGAATTGCAGTTGAGCTTGCCATGTGTAATCAATAGTCATGCTGGTCAATTCTCATTCACTGAATAGTTGATTTTAGCTGAATGATAGTGATGCAGAAGCTCTTGTAATTAGAGTAAAGGATATTATTATTATTATTATTATTTATATGCGAATCATCTCTATCGTCTCAATGTCAGCTGGCATGACTCTAACTTCACTCTTGTCTCCGTTAACGGTTATGGATACATTAGAGAGCTCATGCCTAGGAGCATCTGAATAACGTGCCGCTATAGCAGCACATTTTGCCAGCAACGGATCATTGTAACTTTTGCAGCGCAGTATACAGGTTGGCCCAACATGGTCCTTGACCTCCATAACAATATCCCCGTCAGCTGCGAGTGCCTTCATAACTTCGTTTTCGTCTTCATTCCTTCCAACGACGAACTTAGCATCATGCATAATTCGGAAATGCCTGCCAACCTTCAAAAGCTCAATATCGTTAAGAGTTGGAATGTCGTCGCAGTGATCCAAGATATCCTTGACGCGCTTTGAGAAGCTAGGATCTGTTAACAGACAGCCACCGGCGGCATTTGGTGGATCGGACATGCCAAAGTGTTTTGCCATGGTCAACTGTCCTTTTCTCGACCTACCCTTGATATCACCCATGTTTTCGCGCTTTATCAATCCCAAGTTTTCGGCATCTGTCGGTGGGAGATGCTTTGCAGATAAAGGACGTAAAACCTTGCATTCCATGCCTGTCTCTTTTTCAATGATATGTAATGCGCGATTGTTTTGGCTCATCGGGCGCTGAAACAGTACTTCGCCTGTTATTACAAAATCCGCATTTATCTTTTTCATATGCTCCTTAGCGGCACTGTACATCATGCCTCTACAATCGATGCATGGATTCATACCCGAGCCATAGCCATATTTAGGATTCTTTAGCATACGAAGGTACTCTTCACCAAAGTACACCGTCTTTAGCTTGATCCCAAGTTCGTCGGCTACCTCTTTGACTCGTTGGCCGCAGCCCTTGCCACAGTCAAAATCGCAAAACGGAGTCTTGACAGCAACGGCTTCAACATCGATGCCCTCCTCAAGCATCATTCTTACAGCTAGGCTGCTGTCAAGGCCACCAGACAGTAATGCAACTGCCTTTGGCTTTTTGTTTTCTGCTGGCTTGTCGCCATCTTGCTGTGACATCGTTGGCATTAGTGGTATGTTGGTTATAAAAATGATATGTGCCCCGCCTCTGACTCACACGCTGTCACTGGTTAGCCATAAGCTGTGTCCTCTACGTGCTCTTTAACGGGGTACATTATCTTTCACGTAGTGATATTTGTCTTTTATGATAGGAAGTAGGTTTATCTCAAATGCTGCCACAGGCATCCTCAACTTAAAGTTTTCAAGTGCAAGGGGAATAATCTCTCCAACTACTCCCACAGATTTACCGTCTAATATCACCTCGGCACACCTGCCTTCCATGAACATATGGTTTGTCGACGCTTTTGTGGTTGCCTCTTTGCCAAAGCATGACCTTAATAATGCCTGCATCGTTGATTTTATCTCTGTATAACCTGCGTCAGTATGTGCTATCACTGCTCCGAGATTCCATCTCTCTTCTATTATTGTGGTTGATTTGAGAAAGGTCTTGCCTATCTCAAATAATCTCTGGGGGTATTGTTCATGAATGTTGTAAGAAAGCGACTGAAGGAGCAACGGAACAAGTGAGTTACGTAGGATTTGGTGCTCTGTGCTCTTAGAGCCGTCGACTGAGAGCATATCCTTAGCAAGAATACCAAACGCATTATACTGCACTTCTTTGCTTGTTAGCAAAAAGTTGAGCGATTCAATCATGCCCAAACCAATCATAGTCTCTCTTATTGCGTCAAAATAGACGGAAAGGGAATCCTTCTTCCCAGCCGTTGGTGAATTAGGAAACTTTGGCTCTAGGTTGTA
>JAICHI010000084.1 GCA_025922735.1 Nitrososphaeraceae archaeon
GATCTAAAATATGGAAGAACTGTATATTCGCTGCTCTATGGCCTTGCCAATTATAAGGTGGAGGTACATCTTGTGTCGCCGCCTACACTGCGGATAAGGAAAGAATCCCTGTATGATATACAAGACAAGCTCAAGATAAAGGAGCATAGCAAGCTTGACGAAGTCTTGCCAGAGACCGACGTCATTTACGTTACAAGGATACAGCGTGAGCGCTTCCCTGATGTGCAAGAGTATGAAAAGGTCAAGGGGACTTATACAATAGATGAAAATACTCTGGCAAAGTCCAAGTCGGACATTGCAGTCATGCACCCCTTGCCAAGGGTTGACGAAATTTCACACTCCGTTGATCATACAAAAAATGCAATATATTTTAAGCAGGCATCTTATGGAAAGGAGCTAAGGGCTGCACTGTTGGCCCTTATGCTTAATGAGAACCTGTCAAGGTAGCTTGATAAAGCTAACTTGCATAACAGGAAAAAGTAACTGCTGCCAAGTATCTTTATCCTCTATTGTTGAGAAAAGCATAAAAAACAAAGAGTTTGCCGAACTTTGATCTTGATAGATTTTTGCTTATTAGGTATTTCATAAGGAACGTCTATTCAGGATAAAAATTACCTTATTTCAAGAATAATAGTCACTAAACTAGTTTGGTCTTGCAATACCTGATAGGATCACAATTCTAAGATGCATGGAAATAATATGCAACATTTGCGATGAAGTTACTATAAGTTCCTCGATCATCGACAAGCATGCCGCAAGCAGGGACTATGTATCCAGGAAAAAGGTAGTTGAGTTTTTTTCATGAGATAAATGCACAGATTAAGTCGTCATACCAAAATGACATGTCTGTTGTTGTTCGGGCTTGGATAAAAAAACCTCTTTACAACTACGACTTCTTGTCGATAGGTCAGACCTAAAACTAGGCATAGTTGCCCTTTATTGATGACTTGGCGCCACAGGCCTCGCAGATCAAAAATGCGACCCTTGGCTTGATCTTTTCAGTATGTGTGTCGGGGCTCCCACATACTGGGCACTGAACATAGTCCTTGATGTAGCGGTCGATGAGCGCCTGAAATGAAGAGAGTGTCTTACGGCCCAAAAATATCACACGCTCGCCAGCTATGTAGCCAGCAGAGGCAAGCTCTTTGTTAAGATATAACAGGAATTTTTCCGGATCCCTTCGTAGTGCTTTCGGAAAGTCCATGAAGTTGCGGAAAATAGTGTTCTTGCCGACCCAGATTATCTCGGGAGTCGGAATCTCGAGCCTTGACCTTGCCTTCTTGGCAGTATTGCCCACTTTGTCCTGCAGCCTCTTGAGCATAACTTCATAGTCGCTAGCAGACTGCGCTTTCACAGATAGATCGGTTGTACTTCTGTTTAATTAATGTATATCGACTGTAATAAAATTACCTGCCAGTCTCTTTTTCGTAACTGCTATTGCTGCCAGCGACGAATCACATCCGATCCAGTGGTGGCTAAGCTTTTCTGCAACCGTTAGTGTAGTGCCCGAGCCGCAGAAAAAGTCGGCAACAAGATCATCAGGTTTTGAAAACTGGCTGATTATGCGTTCCAGAAGTTGGGTGTGCTTTTCAGTGCCATAACCCGTAGAATAGTTGTACGCTTCAATATCGAGCCAGACATTATCGATTATCCTGTGTGTCTTTGGAGGGATCCAATACTCTGGGTATTTCCTGTGTGGGAGCTTTCTGACAAACTCTAGTTTTTTGCTGGTAGCTTGCCAGTATTCTTCAAGCACCATGTGAGAGAATTTGTTCTCATATAGCTGATAATTTCCGATTGCTTTTAGCGCCCTCTCTTTTGCCCACTTCCATTGTCCCCTTGCAGGCTTGGAACCAAAGATCTTATAGCGCATTGTAGGCCTGTCTACATTGCTCCAAAAACCCATCCACTTTGCCTTTGATTGATACTCTGTAAGTGGGGGCCGGAATTTGGTATCTGCCAACTTGGAATACCACAGTATAGTGTCGTGGGCAGCGTGCATTCTATCTATTGAATTAAATTGATATTGCAGGTTCTTTCTACGGCCGCGCTTTACTATTATTTCATTTCTGAAATTTTCAGAGCCAAAGATTTGATCCATCATCACCTTGATGTAATGGATGGCATGCCAATCCAAGTGAATGAAAATAGATCCAGAAGGTGAGATCAGCCTGCGGATCTTGCTCAAGCGCTCTTGCATCATATCAAGATACTCGCTTTCTTTCAATACATCTTCAAAGGCCAGGTTGCTATTGTTTTTAACGCGATGTAAATAACGTTCGCCGCTGAGAAAGGGCGGATCAATATAAACGAGATCTATCTTGTTCTCAAAGCCATGCCTTAGCAAATAATTGATACATTCAAGATTATCACATTGAAAAAGCAGGTTCCTGTTCCTTACATCCATATAATTATTCGGCTTGCAGACGAGCTTAAGTCTCTGTGCCATGACCTTGAGATTGTGCTGCCTATTATTATTCAGATCGCATAACTATGCTCCCAGTATTGCGAAACAGTACATATACGTGATATCTCTCAAATAATAATAAAGTCTGTAAAAATAATACCTGCAAGGAGAAGAGGCTGCAGAAGCGAATAAAAATTTTCATAATTCATGCTGTAGGGTTTTGAACAGTTAGGAGTTTTCTCACTAGCACTTTCCGCAGCCAACCTACCTACCTATCGCTTCTGACTTCTTCAACAGTCCAAATCCAAGACAGCAATCGATGCAAGATTGACGTATCTATATATATGATGTGAATTGCCTTCTATGTCGATAGTTGCAGTTCTAATACTTTTTTAACCACATTATAACCTTTATTTTTATAATGAGACTCATTATAAGCAAAAATGCCATCTGATAAGATATTGACTCCCCATACAGTATCGTCAAATATGATTCCAATTAACAAGCCTTGGATAGGCGATGAAGAAAAGCGTGAGGTAACAAGTGTGCTTGAAGAAAACGCGCTCACGACAGCTGCCCGTGACGGCGGCAAACGAGTGCGTGACTTTGAGTCTCTGATGAGAAGCTACCTGAAGATCAGACATGTAGTGTCCGTCAATTCTGGCACCGCTGCACTCTATGCTGCGCTACTTGCCGCTGGCATAAAACAGGGCGATGAAGTACTACTCCCATCATTTACGTTTGTAGCAACTGCCAACGCCGTCGTCGCAGCAGGCGGTAGACCAACGTTTGTGGACATCAAAAAGGATGACTACACTATGGATGTTTCTGACCTGAAAACCAAGATCACCAAAAAGTCCAAGATAGTAATACCTGTGCACCTCTACGGCCATCCATCCGACATTGACGAAATAGGCGAGCTTGCAGAGAAGCATTCGCTTGATGTTATAGAGGATGCTTGCCAGTCTTTAGGATCGAGTTACAAAAAGAAGCAGACTGGCACGTTTGGCACGCTGGGCTGCTTCAGTATGTACGCAAGTAAAGTGCTGACAGCGGGTGAAGGCGGAGCAGTTGCAACGGACAGCGACGAGCTTGCCGACAAGCTCAAGATGATAAGGAATCACGGCATGGTCGAAGGCTATGACACAAGGATGCTTGGTCTGAACCTTAGACTGCCCGAGTTGAGCGCGGCTGTTGCTAAGGTGCAGATGCAAAAGCTGGACAAGATGCTAGACATCAGGAGACGTAACGCGGAGCTTTTGAGCAAGCTGTTGTTCGCATCTTCAAAGAAATATGAAGTAAAGATTCCTCAGGAGACTGCCGACAAGAAGTTTAATTGGTATCTCTACACCGTAGCCTTTCGGGACGAGAGGGATAAGATAAAGAATGATCTTGTGCAAAATAATGTGGGCGCAACTGTCTATTACAGCCCGCCAGTGCACAAGATGCCATTCTATGTACACATCACGTCGGAAACAAAGCTGCCGTCGACAGAATGGTGTGCCGACCACGTGCTGTCGCTGCCCGTACATCCGCACGTCGCAGAAGCCGATGTAGATCATATAGCAAATAGTCTAAAATCTACAGTTGAGAAGCAAAACATGTCATAAATTTTACAGATCAGATTAATAATATCCTGGTTGCCGATGCCTTTTTATATTATAGATCGACCAACTAGAAGGCGGAAATGGCGATAGACACTGGAGATACTGCCTGGATGTTGATCTCCACCGGCCTTGTCATGATGATGACACCGGCACTCGGATTTTTTGAAGCTGGCCTCATCCGAGGGAAAAACTCGCTGTCCGTAATAATGCAGACTTTCTCCGGACTTGCCATTCTGTCCACGCTCTGGTTCGTTCTTGGATTCACCCTTGTTTTCTCTCCATCACAGGGTGGCTTTATCGGTGGCCTTGATTGGTTGTTTTATAACAATGTCCCCTTCAATGAATCTCTCGATTATTCACCGACAATTCCAGGCGTGACGTTTGCCACCTTCCAGATGATGTTTGCAGTAATTACACCGCTTCTCATCACAGGTGCTTTTGCAGAAAGGGTCAAGTGGAATGCATTTGTAGCCTTCATCGTGGCATGGAGCATTTTCATTTACTATCCTCTTGCACACTGGGTATGGGGAAGAGGATGGCTTGCAGAGCTGGGCGTATTCGACTTTGCCGGCGGTATCGTGATTCATACAAGTGCAGGTCTTGCCTCCCTTGCAGCTGCGCTAGTGCTTGGACGCAGGAAGAATTTCGGCCCCGATATCATGGTGCCTCACAATATACCGCTCGCAGTCATTGGAGCGACACTACTCTGGATTGGTTGGTATGGGTTTAACGCAGGCAGTGCCCTTGCTTCAGGATCGCTTGCTGCAAACACTCTGCTTGTGACGCATATTGCCGCAGCCACCTCCGCCATCGTTTGGATAGCGCTTTCCTGGAAGCGGGCGGGCAGGCCATCGAGTACAGCCGCAATCAACGGCGCGATTTCGGGGCTTGCAGGCGTAACACCTGCTGCAGGTTTCATTAGCGCCCAGAACTCATTCCTGCTTGGCATTGTGCTAGGGTTTGCTTCCTACTATGCAATACTGTTGCTAAAAGAGCACTTGAAGATCGATGACGCACTTGATGTCAGTTCTGTCCACGGTGTAACTGGCATAGTGGGGGCACTATCGATAGGTCTTATCGCAAGCACTCTTATCAACCCTGCCGGCCCGGATGGATTGCTATATGGAAACCCCATGCAGCTAGCAATACAGGCATTTGGCGTTGCAGTAGCAGCAGCTCTAGGATTTGGCGGCACAATCATCATCATGAAGATAATAGACGCCACAATAGGGCTCAAGGTACGGGAGGAGGAAGAAGACATTGGACTAGACATTACGCAGCATGCAGAGCGGGCGTATGTCAGCTAATGTTTTTCTTTTTTCTCTTTTATCTGATTTGTACCCTCCTTTAGGATTCTAAAAAAAAGAACATTGCAATATTATTATTATTATTATTATATCACTATAAGATGCCATCCATCCGAAAATTCGAAATGTGAGGTTTATCTTTGTTGCACTATCGCCTTAGTTATACTCTATTGACACAAGAGTTTGACGAGAAATTATATACACGTGCAAATGTTTTTGGCTAATTTACAGACGTGTATCATATTATTTCGGTATCTCAGCTATAACATTCTGCTATCCAATAAACTTCATTAGTTCTTCATTTATTTTGTCTTTCTCTTCGATGTTCAGACCATGACCACTTTCATGGAATTCAATCAGTCTAGAGCCTTTGATTCC
>JAICHI010000085.1 GCA_025922735.1 Nitrososphaeraceae archaeon
AATAACTTTTCAGCCTTACCTTTATTGTGTCTAAAATCAAAGTATCATTTCCATTCCCATTTTCCATTAACATTTTTGAAGGTTAGATAGGCACAATCTATGTAGTTGCATTGACTTTAGCTCTTCTATTCAGATCACATCCTTTTCAAAAAGGACGCTTTTGTTGTCATTGGGAAAAGAATAACTTGCATCTTCTCTGGCCGATAGTCCTCTTTCACTAATCCTAGTTGTCTTAGTCTTTCAACCTCTGGGTAAAACCAAATTTCCATTACATGCGCCAAAAAGGTCTTGGAAGCCTCTTGGTCTACTGGTCTACTGACAAGTCATCGATCACTTGATCACAAAGTTATTAGTTCTTAACTATTCTAGGTTAAACCTTAAAAATTCAGAACTGCTCTTCGGATCATAGTTATTGGTCATAATAGAACTTTTCAGAAGGACTTAGACTGTTATGGCTTTTTTCTCAATTGTAACATGTATATTTTTTAGTGCAGGCTATTGTTATGAGCTGTAAAAAGCTCAGATAGGAGGCAACCCCAGCTACACATGAGCTTTGATTTGGCTATTTGAGTGGCATCACAAGGTGCAAACTACTCTATTGGCGTAATCTCAAGTACGATCCAGTATATATCCGACATTCAAGCAGTAATTATCGGAAATTCACTAGAAACAATATAGCACCTATTGCAAATGATTTTTACCCTCCAGTTATAATAATCAAGGTGCAAGGGATACAGAGTCATTGCTAGAACCAATCACTACTGTAATAATCCTGGCAGCTGTTGGGCTTGCCGCAGGAACATTGGGTTCAATGCTTGGTGTAGGAGGTGGAATAATCATGGTGCCGGCTCTCACATTCTTGAATCTATCACCTACGCAAGCCGCAAGCACAAGCCTTATTGCCGTCATGTCAACAAGCGTCTCATCCACTATAGAGTACGCTAGGCAAAAGAGGATTGACTACGCCCTTGGCCTAGCGATGGCCGCCTGCGCGATACCAGGTGGCGTGCTTGGCGCTGTACTCTCCGAATATCTACTGGAAGATACATTCAAACTGTATTTTGGGATTTTGCTAATACTCACCGGCCTTTACATTTTATATAAAAAATCCGTGTTAAAGGATCACCGAGTCAACAGGCGTTCGCTGCCTTTGCAGGTTGCAGTGTTTACTGCTTCATTTGGCGCTGGGATAATATCAAGTCTTTTTGGTGTGGGAGGCGGGATCGTATTTGTACCAACTATGCTGCTTGTCCTTGGCTTGACAATGCACAGAGCGGCGCCAACCTCACAATTGACGTTAATGATGACAGCTATTGCTGGAGTTTTTACACATTCGGCTTTGGGACATCCTGATTACCTTCAGGCTGTTGTATTATCTGCAGGTGCCTTTGTTGGTGCCCAGATAGGAGCAAGATTATCGCGCATGACCAAGGAGATGCTACTACAACGATTATTGGCAGTTATATTAATGACAGTAGCGATCATATTTATTTTAGATGGGCTTAATTTGAGGTATTGATTAGAAATGTGTGCCATACATAGCTGTTTTGCTAGTCGGGTAGCTTTCAAACAAAAAGACTAACCAAGATTTTTTCATCACTTGAAAAATGGCACTATTTCCTTGCTTCGTCAATATAGAATATGGCCTCATTTCTCTTAAGAGCAGTGCCTGACACGAGATTTAATGCGGCGCTGCAAAGTCTACTATTGTCTGGTTCTAAACCTTCGCTGTTTCCTGCAAGCACCAAATAGAGCCTTATACTCGAGCCAAGAACATCACTAAGCTCTTGGTTTACAGTTGTAGTGTACGGCCGCAGCGCTCCGCGGAAAACATCAGCCCTTGCCCTCAACAAACCAGATATCTTTTTACCAACGGGTGCATCAGGGCCTACTAAGACGATAGCACCTGTGGAATCTCTGAATTTTGCAGGCTCTTGAATTGAGCCCTCTGGGGCCATAGCATTTACGCCTTCTTTTGTAATGAGTCCTGGAATGTAGATGAATTTATCAACTAATGCATCCCATTGTTTTCTTGAAAGTGAGCTCAGAGGTGTAGTATAGTCATAGTCTCCTGTGAGGTGAATGACTGAATCTATCCTGCTCGACCTTTTCTTCGCAGCACTAAAGATGCGATTAACGCTTTGTTCATCTAACATGTCGATCGTATGGTTGTGAAATTCGCTATATTCGGACATGTCTTGTTGGTTATGTGCAAGCACGATTACATCCTTAGCTCCACCTTCATGAGCGAGTTTGGCAATCCCTTTTACTCTCTCAGTGTCCTTCTTTGCCGACGAGCTAGTCGTGATAACTATAACTTTTCCTTTGACGTCTGGCTGTGCTAGGCCATCAACTCCCGTCCCAACAATTGGTTTCACGGGATAGAATACGCGGTCGTTTGGGATGACTCTGCCGTTTATTAACCTGCTTATGTTGTCATCGCTTAAATTCATGACCATGTCTGCTACCTCTTCCTGCTTCAAGAATTCCCCGTCTACTATCATCTTGCTGGTATTGCTTTGTATCTTTTCGGCGATCTCTTGCATCTTGGCAAGTGCGCCTGCAACTGTTTCTGACAATTTTTTCACATTTTCCTCTGTTGACATTTGACCACGAGATATAGAGATCTCAGTGGCAACTTGTGAAACCCCTTTTGCTACTACATCCGCCGGTTCGCCTAGTAATGGAAGTGCGCCAGAAGTAACTTTCTCAATCTCTGGAGAGCTGAGCCCTGGATAGCCTCCAATGCGTAGAAATTCTGCGGCAGCCTTTGGGTATACTGTCTTGTAAATCCTATCGGAGTGCACAGGGCCTGGGTTTGTTGCAACCGATCTTATGTCACGTTCTACAAGCTCCCATGCTAGTGCTTCTGCAAGGCGGTTCTTGGCGCCCTGTGCAGCCGTATACGGCGTCCTAAATCTATACGGCCTCTGCTCGTAGCGATTCTCCTCTGTGAAAAACGTTGCAATTGTGATTATCTTGGAGCCTCTTTTCATCGCACCGAGGGCGCTCACAGATGTCCAGTATGTGCCTGTAAGATGGATGGCTATGGTATCCCGGAACTCTTTCACGCTTGCATTGGTAAATGTCCTGACCGGGCCTGAGACACCAGCATTGTTGACTATTATGTCGGCGCCTCCAAACTGCTTTCGGATACTTTCAAACATGGAATTAATCCCAGCCTCATCGGCAACGTCTACACCCGGAAAAACGCCCAACTTACCGGAAGAACCTGAAGAAGCAATTATTTCCTCTAAGATACCTGCCGTCTGATCAAGCGGCTCCTTCCTCCTACCCATGATTATAATATTGGCGCCGTTCTCGGCAAACTTTCTGGCTATTGCCTGTCCGATACCCGTTCCGCTACCAGTTATAACTACGGTTTTATCTGTAAATTTTAAGCGAGGCTTGGAAGATACTTGCTTTTCCACGAAATTGCCACTGGCCTATGATTATTAAATTTAACTTGATCTTTCGCGCCAAGTTATGAATGCCCGTACGGAAGAGAGGAACGAGATCTAGTCTTTTTTCTGAACTATGTTCTTAATGTGTAAGGCTATCCTGTCTGCGATTTCGAACATGACCGAATCGAATGCAAGATTCTCCTCATGAACCCACTTGCCATAGATCCTGATATGGTCATCTTGCGGGTCGATCGTTATTTCGCCTACTTTCAACATGACTTCTTTGAGCATGCCTGTGAGAGCATCGTCTGCCTGTAAAACCTGCACAAAATTGTGACCTCCTGTCCACTTGACACCCATTATCCGCTTGCTATGGAAATAGCCTTTCGTTATCGGTTTACATCTTGCTAGAAAATTGTTGTTGTCGTTGCTTTTTATCTGTAGTATATAGTGGAGGTGATAATATTGCAGAGGACCGTATGGCAACGGAATTGGATCTATATTCGACATGCTTTTAATTCCTCTGCAATAACTGCACAAAGTCAATGTTTTTGCCTCTGATCTTCACCAGGCCCTTGTTTGTGACGAATTTAGGCGACATTGAGAAGGTCTGGCTGTAATACTGCTTGCGTTCAATAGGGTGCGAGCCAAGCGGAAGTGCTTCACAGCCAATCTGGCTCTGCTTCATCTCCTCTGCCAGCTTCTCGTGTGTAGACAGTTTCCTTACTATAACCGGATCTATGTCCCCATAGCCATGTTCTTCTGATTTTTGTTCTTCTTTGTTTGATTTAGCCTGAGCAAAATGATGATTTTTGTGCTCCACAAAGCCCATACAATTGGACAGCCACAAATAAATTTACTCTAGGGCATTCCCATATAGCGTCCTACGCCTGATTTCTCAAGCTTTCTTACTTTTTTGAGCACGCCGCTCTCTAGCTCGCGCTTGTATTTTTCTACTCGTATTGCAATTTCTGAATATTTTGTTCCTAGGATTTGGCAGGCAAGTATGCCAGCATTCCTAGCTCCATTTATGGCCATAGTGGCGACAGGCACACCTGGAGGCATCTGAGCAATTGAAAGAAGTGAATCAAGGCCATCAAGGCTCTTTGTCTTGATCGGAACACCAATTACTGGCAGAGCAGTAAGTGAAGCCACCATGCCCGGAAGATGAGCTGCTCCTCCCGCACCTGCGATGATTATCTCGAGCCCTCTTTTCTTGGCAGTTGTAGCGTAGTGAACCATCCTCTTTGTAGTCCTGTGTGCAGACACTATTGTGATTTCGTTAACCACGCCAAAGGAATCCAAGATCTCCTTTGCCTGATTCATGACTGGAAGATCAGAATCGCTTCCCATTATGATACCAACAAGAGGGCTATTCATTTTGGTGTTTCCTTGATCATTTTGGCAGTTAGTTCATATGCGTTTCTAGCCATTGCAGCCCGCATAAGCGCTTCCTCGACTGTCCTGCCTGTGGCAGTAATATGACCCAGCTTGCGTCCCGGCTTGGATGTCTTCTTGCCATACACATATAGTTTAACACCTGCAACACTTAGGAGCCGTCTGAGGCCTTTGATCGCATATGGCCCAGTAAAATGTTCATTTCCAAGTATGTTAACCATGACTGCTGGACAAAGTAATTCAGGCTTGCTCAATGGCAAGTCAAGCACAGCCCTCAGGTGCTGCTCAAATTGGGACACCGAGCAAGCTTCATTAGTATAGTGTCCCGAATTATGGGGTCTTGGGGCAATTTCATTTATCAAGACATCTCCCTTGTTTGTAACAAACATCTCTATTCCAAATATTCCTGCCCCTTTTAACACATCCATAGTCATTTCTGCTATTCTTTTCGCCTTTAGCTCGACCTCTTGATTGATTCTTGCTGGCGCTATTGAGGTGTCCAAGATGCCGTTCTTGTGGATGTTTTCTGCAACGGGAAAAGATGCTATCTCTCCACTAGGGTTACGGGCGACCATTATTGATATCTCTTTTATAAATGGCACAAACTTTTCAACCATGATCTCATTTTTGGAAAAATAAGTGAACGCCTTGGGTATTTGTTCACGTGAGGTTATTAGAAAATTGCCACGCCCATCGTATGAGTTCTCACATGCCTTAAGCATGACAGGAAAGCCAAACCTTTCGCACAATTGGTACAGGTGATCCTCTGATCTAACGCGTTCAAAATCTGCGACGTCAATTTTGTGCGTCCTCAGGAAGGACTTTTGTCTAAATTTATTCTGGATTGTGTAAAGTGTTTCTGGTGAGGGCCGGACTGGATAACTTCTTGCCTCTA
>JAICHI010000086.1 GCA_025922735.1 Nitrososphaeraceae archaeon
TATGCTCAACAGTTTCATCATCACTTTCTTCGCTGCTGCCATCACCAAAGTCCCAGCTATAAGTGAAAGGCTCTGCGCCACCCGTTAGGTTGGCTTCAAACTCAAATGTAGCTGGTGCAACACCTTCTGTGTCATTTGAAATAATATCAACTGATGTTAGGGGTGGTGGTTCCTCAACGGTGATTGACATACTGTCAGATGCAGTTCGACCGCTAGAGTCTGTGACGGTAAGATCCACATTATACGTGTCAGCTACGTCAAATGTATGCTCAACATCATCATCACTTTCTTCGCTGCTGCCATCACCAAAGTCCCAGTTGATGGTATAGGGTTCCAAGCCGCCTGCCACATCCGCTTCAAAATCAAATGTAGCTGGTGCAACACCTTCTGTGTCACTTGAAGTGATTACAGCTGTAAGAGGCACTGTAGATGCTGCTATTAACTCAAATGAATCAAATACCTGCCTGACAGATGCTGGCAGTAGTATTGGCGCTAAACTGAAAGAGGGTCTTGTTGCCTCTGCAGTAGTAGTGGCAGTAGAATTACCTTCATAAAAGATGCTATATCCTGTCATTGTTCCCAAGTTACGAGGTGTTGCCGCCGTAGCAGTCAAAATGAAATAACCACTTTTTGTTTCATTTAGAGCAGTGCTGTATGTCATTTCTACAAGCTTTGCTGGCACTGCAGTTGCTGTTCTACTACTGTTTTGACCTGTACTGATATCAACATTCATTGTCGTATCTGCACTGTTTACAATTTGGATGTCTCTATAACCAACCTCCTGAAGCTTTTGTATATGATATGCTAGAATAGCGTTGGGTACGGTGTCGCGGTTGATGATAGTAAAAATATCCTCAGAAGAAATCCCGAGTCTTGTGCCCAAGTTAGGATATCGTATAATGTGTATCACTTCTTCTTGGGCCTGTTGACAGTTGCCGATGTATCTGTTGCTGCCGCCAACACTTGGAAGTGATGATTGTTGCTGCTCCTGTGGGCATAGTTGTGCTAAAATCCCATACCCTTGCAGCACCTCTGCTGCCAAAGTAAAGCCTGTATTATTCATATCCTGAATTACCCAGCCTTCTGGTAGCTGTACTCTGAAGCTGTCCTTTGCGCTTAATAATGTTGGGCTCTGAGTTGCTGCTGGTTGGCTGGTCTGTGTTTGTTGTTGCTGCTGCTGTTGCGCGTAAGTTGTAATGAAATTGGCAGCTAAAAGAATAATAGCGATTGCTACTACTGTTGCTGTCAGCGCTATTGCCTTAGCTGGTGACATCGATAACCGCGAGGATACTCTCATAATGTGCAGAAGAGGTGACACCTTCAAGGCTAAGATAAGGCTTATGGATTGATCATTCTATAAAAATATTCGTGTCTATCTTTTTTTAATTCATTCTGTAACTTATACAATACGCAGTATATTCGATACAACTTGAGCATGTCAATCTCTTCTACAGACCATCTCTATGTGCTTTTTATGCATATTGCCTTCTACTGCTTTTACCTTATTATATATGAAAATAAGAATTATGTTTTTTTAACTTTATTGCGTCTAACAAATAGGAATGACAGTTGCTTCTAGTGATGCAGAAAGAATAGTTGATGACATTTTGTCTAATAACAGTGAAATACTGGATATATCAACAATGGATATGAGAGGAAATACCCCTGCCTCTATTCTAAAGAGGGTTTTAAAGAAACGTATAGAATACAATCAAAGTGGTAGTAGTTATTGAATTAGTCTATCATAAATAAGGAGACGATTTTTTGAGCCCTGCTACATTCTCTCTCTACTTTCCACCTTGCTGCTGTTCCACCTCTATTATGCAAAGCATCCTGACTAATGCTCCATGCTCTATCAGAACTTTAAATGTCTGTCCATTATCATCTTGATAAATGTCCTAATAGCATGTTGTGATGTCGATAACTCGAAAATTGAGACCTTTTGAATAGTAAAGAATTGAACACTTTATTATTTGGCTATGGCAAAAATACCTGATAGTTCTACTACTAATTCCTATCAGGGGCAAATCAAAGAGAAGTAGTAGCAAAATCATGGGCATGCTCATACAGCAGGAGGTATTCCAATCACAGACACCGTGCCATCTATTTGGTTAGTCAGATACATCTTGCTGTTGGCAGGGTTGTATGCAATATCCCATGGGGCTATACCAACAGTAATTGTATCCACTATGGCGTTATTGATATCTATCACCGAGATAGTATTAGAATAAGGTTCTCCACCGAAGTTGGTTACATATATTTGGAGGGTAGAGGGATTGTATGCAATACCATGTGGATGATATCCAACATCAAACTGGTCGACCACTGCACCATTTTCTAACACAAAGACTTTGCCTCTTGGAGCAGTCTCTGAAACAAAACTGGCTACATACATTTTGTTGTTGGCACCATTGAAGCTAACACCGCTGGGAAAGCGGTCTACTTGTACATGTGTAACAACAGGAGATGTCAACATACCAGTTTCATCAATTATGGAAACATATCTGTCTTGATGAGCTGTTACATACATCTTGTGGTCTAGTGGATTGAAGAAAATTTCATGAGGACCTTGGGCTATCACCCCTGACGGATCACGTAACTCTATAACATTGACTACATTGCTTCCTTCTATTACAGTAACTGTAGTGGAACCACGGTTAGCTACATACATCATATGGTTATCAGGGTTGTAGGCAATTCCATCCGGTGTGCTAAAATTTCCTTGAATGGTAGTAGTAAGCGTAGGAGGGTTGGTACTAGCATCTATCACCGAGATAGTGTTATCATCATGGTTGGATACATAAATCATCCCGTTAGCATCATTGAAAGCAACGTCCTGAGGACCATCGCCAACTGGTACTCGGTGTATTACTCGATTATTATTCGGATCTATTTGAGCAAGGACATCAGCTGAGTATAAAGCTACGTACATCATATTGCTTCGCTTGTCAAGAGCGATACCTCTTGGATTGCCGTCCACATCAATTATAGCAACTTGACGCTCCTGGTGGTCTGCGAAAGCATGATAATCTGAACTTGGAATTAACAATGATGATGCTAAGACTGTAGAGGTAAAAATCAGGAGAAATAATATTGTAAACGAACAAACGACTGAAAAATTTGTAGACGCTAACATATTTTACTGCTAAATTTATCATATTTAAGAGCTTCTTACTTTTTTGGATGAGAAATGCATTTGATTATCTGCTTCTAGCAATTGAGACTGGTTAAGGAAACTAAAGTTCATCCATTCCAAACTTGTGATAGCATTGGTTGCACCTGAATTTCTCTCTTCCTGGATGGCGAGAAACTACTTCTAGCTGGCTCTTGGTCTTGCAGTTCGGACATCTTCCATAAACCGTCTGCCTGGGCATATCTCATGACACTTGAATATATGTGGGCATAAAAAGGTAATCAATCGATGGTTTCTCGTTTCTTATCTGGATTTTGTCTCTTCGATTTTGGGTAGAGAAGTTACAATCAAAAGTGGACCGAGTGAGATTAGTGGGTCTCTATCGATAACCACCGCAGAGCTGGAGAGCAGAGCAGTGTATTAGTTGCTGATAAGCGGGACCCATTATTCAAACCCTGTCCTTTTCTCTTTATTTTGTATAATATACTGATATACATAATTTTGAGCCCATTGTTAGGTGCCTATCAAAAATTAAGTGTCAACCTCATCTCTTAAATCTGTTGACTGATACTAAGAGTAATAATAATAGTGTTGCATAGGTGGAGTAAATTATGATGAAGGTAACTTTGCCTGCACTACTGGGTGGTAGTATTGCTATTATTATTATTTTCATCTTTGTCTTCTATCTGGCAGAAATAGGAGTATCGACCCCTTCTCGTTCTTATGCTACGGACAGTTTAGATAATGAAATTCAAGAACCGGCAACATTTCTTGTATCAAATCTGTCGTCCAATGATAACAATGGTAGTAGTGCAATTTCAGCTAATACCACAATGACCATATTATCGCCCAATTCCTCAACTGTTGTATATGAAACAGAGACTTTCATAGCTCCACCGACTCTCAAAACTTTTGTAATCTATATGGCAAATGAGTTTCATGAGAACTGGCCTGAAGAATCTCACAAACATATTACAAACAAAAATGCCTATGCCATTCCGACTAACTTGACAGTATCAAATGGAACAAGTATAGCATTTCATATGGCTGACGCACCTTGGGATACTCCACATGATTACATTGTAAGGGTGATTGATGTCCACACCAATGAGACTGCAACGCAAACACCACTCCTTAGTTACCCTAAATTAAACAGAGGTCCATCTAATTCTGGAACAACAGTCCTGCCTATTGGAGAATATAGAGTGGAAGCATATCTTCATGGAACGGACAAAGTAGAAACTAAACCAATTACTATCAGGGTTACAGATACACCAGCGAATCAATCGTCTGATATAACTGCAGGGTTCTTTTATTCACCACAAAGGCCAGTTGCAAACCCATATGACAATGATGGTCAGCTGCATCAAGGTCATTTAGAATATTATAGACAACAATTTTCAATACATGGGTTGAAAATAGAGTCGATACATAGCTTCCATTTTGCATCCTGCTCATTTTATGATAAAGGGAAAAGCTCAGTATGCATAGATGACGGTGTGTCTCCCGGAGAGCTTTATTGGCATGATAATAAGACTTCAGATCACGTGCTGATATTCTGGAGCTCTACAAGACCATATAGCCAAATAGCTGCTGCACTTGATGAACTGACTTGGGAAAATGTATATACATGATAAATATGAGATCCTATCGCAGTATCCCTTTTCGGCTGTGTTTCTAGTAGGTCTTACTAAAAGATTAAACTAGAGCAAGAAGTGTTGTTTATGTGCTTGAATTATCAACGTGTCTTTTACATATGATTGACAGTTCAATTTCTCTGTCAAGTGCTACTGCTATCTTGAACAAACAAGTCCCTTACAATCCTCAGGGTTAGTTACCATTTGTTCAAATAAGCACATATTCATTCTATAACCTTTACAATTAACGGGTTCATATGATATCTAGATGTTATATTATAACTGCGGCGACCCTCTCTATGCCTATGTTGAATATAAAAGGATATGACAGTACTTTGTCCATTAACCACTGATCATTAGAACTATGTTATTATTTGCTTTACCTCTCATTTTTCAATGACCTTAGTATACTATTACATAAAGCAAATGAGAAGGGAAACAATGCATTTAGTACTTACTCTTTTTTTAACTCTCTTTTTAAGAGGCACAGACTTCGCAAATTAAATTAAGGGTTACTGGTCCTCATGGCCAAAGTCCTCTTATCTTGATTGCCTCAACTACCCTGTTGACTGCCAGCACAGTGCTTGCCTTGCGCATGTCGACGCCGTACTTTTCAGATGTTTGATAGACGTCAAGGAATGCTTTAGTAATGTTTCTATCCAGTCTTTCGTTGACCTCCTCTTCAGTCCAATAGTCCCTACGAAGGTTCTGCAGCCACTCAAAGTATGACACAGTAACACCTCCACCATTTGCAAGGATGTCCGGAATCACCATGATCCTGTTGTTGTAGAGTACTTCGTCTGCTTCAGGTGTCGTTGGGCCGTTGGCAGCCTCTGCCA
>JAICHI010000087.1 GCA_025922735.1 Nitrososphaeraceae archaeon
GCCTGCATGAATGAATATATTACTAAGATTCAGTGACATATCAAAGCTTACAATGTATAACTAGGCTTTTGTTATTACATGGAAAATAACAATGACTTTTGAATGGATTATTGCTCCTATAACCTATTTTTAGCATGAACTCAATGCTTTACTCAGATGAGTGACACACCCAACGATGACCCGAAAAAGTCTGCGGAAAGAGTAGTTGAGCATAATGAAAAATTCAATGTTCCGGTTCAGACAGAAAAGGAAGAGGCACAAGTTTTTGAAAATGCATCACCAGAAAATTGAGCTGATGAGCAGGAGATCCGTCGCAAGAAAGAAGGCTTTGATTAATTGACTAATTAATTACAGGCTCCTCTCAGCTCCTCTCTCTAAGCTATCGATCACATATCGTAGAGCATGGGAGCAAGCTGAAATATAGCATCGAAGAGGCTGCCCTTTAGAATTGTAATCAATGATGGATATGAAGTCCGTAAATGGTTTGTAATTCCTTTGGCCTCTTAATATCATAAACCGCTGCGATATTA
Organism: Nitrososphaeraceae archaeon; assembly: GCA_025922735.1. Lineage (GTDB taxonomy): Archaea > Thermoproteota > Nitrososphaeria > Nitrososphaerales > Nitrososphaeraceae > Nitrososphaera. Next base: position 531 of record JAICHI010000087.1, read on the forward strand.
TGTTCCATTCTTTCTGCACATGACGCAAGGAGGGTAAAAGTTCAACGATAGATCATGCGCGATATACCGAGAATGCGGACCAATATACAATTCCATTAGATGCACAATATACGCTTCCTAAGCGACGATCATCATAACACATCATTTAAATGAATGATTGGGTGCATGAATATCGGAAAGACCTATCGAGTTGAAGAAAAGGCAGCACAACAACGGCAATAATGGATACAGTAAGATCACGCAAGGGGATAAATTGGTTTCAGGATCTCTCGATGCGAAGATAATTGAAGAACTACTACATGACGCCTTTATCTCCTCTACTGATATTTCAAAAAGGCTCAAGGCTCCTCTTTCTACAGTTCAGAGAAGAAGAAGATATTTGGAAAATACCATCTTGACAAGACGATATGAAATTGATCTTAAGAAGCAAGGTTTTCGGATTGGTGAACTCACTGTAGTTGCTGGAAATGGAGCCAGCAAGGAAATTATTAGTGGAATCTTTTCAAAGTACCCAAACTATATCCTTTCTATCAGCGTCAAGATTGATGGTGCCGTGATGTTGGGAGTATTGGTTTACTTTAAAACAACTACTGAAATACATGATATGATGATGGGCATTCAATCATTACCCGGGGTAAAGCGTGTCAAGTTTGCAGAAACCGTAGAAATAGTTAGGAATAAGAGAAATGAAATAGGGAGGACAGTAGCGCGTTCAATCATCCGCTGAAATACGACTAGCTACTGAGAAGGCAGATGTGCTTCTGCTTTGCAAAGTAGAGAGTTTTTCTCATATTGCTTCTATATATTCTTGCATTGAGCATAAAAGCAATTGATTTTCTAGTTGTTAAATCATTAGAGACATAGAAGTGAATTCGAATGAAATAATGCTCTTCTAGCTTTTCGACCGAAACTGACAACCTATTTTATAAAAAAAGTAAGGACTGCCTACTAGTAGATGTTAGGTCTAGCTTTATTTATGAGGTAAACTACCACCATCTCGACAAACATGATGCGATTTCCTAGAATGCTGGTAGAGAGTGAGCGAAATGACATAGTATCCTCCAAGAATGCATACGATGTATTTGCTATTTTTCGGGACCTAAAATTAGGTCTCAAAGAGGCAGAATATACATCTAGATGTCTTCAAATTCTTGATAGTAAACAAACTTTTATTCAAAAATTTCAGGATGACAGCCCTCTTTTCAGAGTGTGGATTGATTTTTTGTTTCATTACGAATGGATAGCAAGATCTAGGGATATCATGCATGATCGTTTTTTCATATATTGGACGATTGTAACTATCACTCATGATTTGGAAGATAAGGTTGCAAGTCCAAAAGCAGGAAAATTTACAGACATTGCAAAGGTGGTGGAAAGGTCTGAAAACTAGAGGCAGTACAGAGATTATTGGCTTGATTCTTCAAGCTGTAGAACGCCAAGCGCTTACACGTTCTAAAATCATGTATCATGCGATCCTCAATTTCAAGCAGGTGACTGATTACACTGCCTTTCTGACAAAGGAAGGCTTGTTGACATATCTTTCGCAGGATAGAAAATATACTATCACAGACAGGGGCAGACAATTTCTAACTCTATTTAAAGAGACTAATAAGTTGCTTACTACTCATTATGATGATATGGCAGCCAACAATGAAGAACAAAACCAACAAGAACCACCACCACCACCACAACAACAACAACAACAACAGTGGGTGGCTTTACATAAACAACATAATTAATGAAAAGAGCATCTTTACATGTGGACGCACAGTAGAGGGGCGCTTAGATATGATCAAGTTTACTAACTGTTTAGCAAATACAGACTAAGGACATTGAAACCGAAGATACGGCAGCCACAAATATTTGATCTTTAGATTCTGAGGTTTCTAGTATAAACGATTGGAAAAAATTTTGCTCTTGGTTAAGCTGAACTAAAGATTATTCGATCTATATTATTAATGAAAATCTACCTGCTTTTTCCTTTTTCCTTTTCATCTGCTAGGTCTGAGTTGAGCGATGAATTAAAAATTTCTACTAACACTCCCTCTGCATCTTTACTCCTTGTCTAAAATTTCAACGGGACAGGCCGTTACAAGCTGCTTAAATTTGACTGCATCTTTTTTCGTACCTACTATTGAACCATAATGCATGGGAATTGCCAGTTTTTTTGGCTTTATCTTTTCGTTTACTGCTTTAGCTGCCTCCTCTGCAGTCATGACGTAGGTTCCTGATACTGGTACCAGCGCTATGTCTGGTTCGATGGCACTCATTTCTGGAATATCGTCAGTATCGCCAGTATGGTATATACGCATCTTGTTTAAAGTGATGATAAAACCGACCTTTCCATCTGCTTTTGGATGGAAATGCTTGTTGGTATTGTACGCTGCCACCGCCTCTATTGGGATGCCCTGAACAGTGAGCTTATCGCCGGGAGCAACTCCTTTCGTTTCTGCCGCTCTGACATTCTTTAGTTGCTCCATGCACTCCTTGGCGGCCACAATCGTGGTATTATTGCCTATGAGGTGCCTAAGGTCGTCCATACTCAGATGGTCAAAATGATTGTGAGAGAGTAGGATAATGTCAGCATCATTTTTGTTATGATGGGAGTCGGAAATCTGGTAAGGGTCGATGTAAATAACAGTCTTGCCTTCGACCGTCAGTTTGTAGCCATCATGGCCAAGCCAATGCAATCTGACTCCGTCAAACTCGAGCATACTAATACCACTACTACTAGTATATCTTGGCGCCAAGAATTTTATTTAAAGGTGATCCTTGGGATTAATTTTTGGATTTGCTACAATGAAATTATCCTCGCTGAGGCTCAGAACTAAGACTTGATTGGCTATGAGCCTGCGGCGCAGGTTGGTATCTATGGTGGCTACTGCACACTTTTGAGCCATCGCATACTCAATAATGGAGTCGTCGACGTGTTTCGCAGGTGCAACAGCTACTGTTTTGAACTTTGCTTTTGCGAGTTCAAGTGCTGTTTTTGCAAGACGGGACCTCTTGGGACCTGCATTTTGAGCGAGCCTTTCTAGCTCTCCTTCTACTATGTCAGGGACAAGGAAGTCAAGTCTGCCAAGCTGTGACTCGATTTTTGCAACTCGCTTAATGGGTTTTGAAACAAGAACCATCAAAAAACTGGTGTCGCATAGAACTTGCATAGGCTAGGCGGCTATTCCTGAGCCAATCAGACGCCATCTTTCAGCTATTCTCCTGCTGATAGCAACTCTGCTCTTAGGCATCAAACATACTGGCTTTTTCAGCTTTACTTCCACCTTGCTGTCCCTCACGTTTGTAACATAGCCACTTGCTGCGGCTGTGCCGATGTTGAGTCTGATTGGCTCTTTTGCCTTAAGAGGTTCGACCTTGACCATTTCAGCAGTACCGACTGCAGTATCGAAAAGGACTACATCTATCGTAATATCTTCTACATCTTTTGGAAGCTTCCCTGGCTTACCCACCACAGAGCCAATGAGTGAGTCGCTTTTTGTATATGTAGGGTCAAGCTTGGTGCCTATTGCAACGAGCCCTCCTGGCCTGACTGACTTGACAAGACCGGCACCAGTACCCAGTGTTGATACTTGAGAAGTAATCGGATCATACTTGCCCTTTTTTTCATCCAAGACTCCAGGACGGATCTCAATTTCATCTGCAATATTTAGCTGGCCTTGTACTAGCGCCCCGCCGATGATCCCTCCTTTGACCTGTGTGATTGGGCTTCCAGGTTTGTTGACATCAAATGAACGCAACACATGCATTATAGGTTCAGCGTTCTTTATTCGTGCCGGGGTTTTGATAGTTTTTTCGATGGCTTCGATGAGCACATCAATGTTCAGCTTATGCTGGGCTGACACAGGGATTATTGGTGCCTTTTCTGCAATGCTTCCTTTGACGAAGTCTTTGATCTGCCTATAATTGTCAAGTGCTTCCTCGTATTCAGCAAGGTCTGCTTTGTTCTGTACAAGAACGATCTGTTGTATGCCAAGTACAGAGAGAGCAAGTAGGTGCTCCCTTGTCTGCGGCTGCGGCACGTTTTCGTTAGCCGCCATCACCAAAATTGCTCCATCCATTAAAGCTGCTCCGGAGAGCATATTTGCCATTAAGCTTTCATGGCCTGGCGAGTCGACAAAACTCACCACGCGGAGAAGTTCACTTTTTCCTCCGCAGTTAATGCATTGGGGTTGAGTACCATAGCATACTGGTGGGGGGCATTGAGGACATTTGTAAAATGCGGCATCGGCATAGCCGATCTTGATCGTAATACCTCTTCTAAGCTCTTCGCTATGAGCGCTGGTCCAGACTCCTGTGATGGCTTCGACAAGAGTCGTCTTGCCATGGTCGACGTGGCCTGAAGTCCCAATATTGACGCATGGCTGATATCCATATTCCTTGATATACCAATCTGGCAGGGTCTCTTTCCAATGCAACAATTAGTATCGTAAAATTCCGGAGATATTAAGGTACGGAACTACTGCTTTTTATTTGCCGGCTCTGTTTCTGTTCCGGTGCTTTCGACAGCCTCTTGTTTTTCCGGTAATGTCCCTTCAATCAGCATCGTGTTGAGCTGATAAATTTCTTCTGTCACCATGTTCCCTCTTACCAGCTTTCTGACTCTAGCTTCACTCCTGTTACCAACACCTGTTGAAAGCAGTACATATTTTTTGACGCCACCGTGGACGTCCGGCCGAATTGGAGTGCCAGACCTGTCGCTGCCGCCAGTTATCTTTAGCTTACCTCCAGCTATTCCAACAATAGAAGAATCGATTATGCTGCCTACCTTTGTCCCCAAAAGTGGTTGGGCTGTCCTATCTTTGAGCTCTTGTGCAATGGTTCTGCCCTTTCTGTCTGAGATTATTAGTTTGAACTGAGCCAACTTAGAAAATCAGGCATAGCCGAGGGTTAATTAATCTTTGGCTAAAAATGCTCTCTACTCTTTTGTACTACTCGTGGCATTCATAGGCGGACGTCGTTCTTCTAATGAAATAGTATATCAGCAATTTGTGAAAATATCAATTATTTCAATTTGAATCTTAAAGGCAGAGCATAAGCATTTGAATATCA
>JAICHI010000088.1 GCA_025922735.1 Nitrososphaeraceae archaeon
AGCAGTTCGATGACTTCGAGCTGCTCCTTGAATTTTGTGACAGGCTTGCTGAACTCGATTCCAAAGTCAACTACGTTTTGGGCCTCACCAGCTCCAATACCAAGAATGCCTCTTCCTTGTGTTATCCTGTCAAGTGTGATGGTTGAAAGCGCGATAGCAGAAGGGTGTCTGCGGATTGCATCTGTAACGCATGCCCCAAGCTCAACATTCCGGGTGACTGCGCCAAGTGCGGCAAGCATGAGCCATGCGTCGTTGACTATAGCATTCTTCCACTGAGGCACGTTGGAGTGATCCATGGCCCAGATAGAGTCATAGTCTAGTCTGTCTGCCATCTGTGCAGCAGTCATGATCTGCTGTTCATCTAGTCCAAGGCGAGCAACATTGAGCCCCTGCGTAAACCCAAATTTCATCTTCAATTTACAAATCCTCCTTAACCATTAGGAGAAGGTACCTTCTTTTCAATTTATAGTAAAATCAATTGAAGGATGTATTTTAAGTCTTTGAATGCTAGAAGACCAAGTTTTTAACAATTTGCTACAGCTTTGTCAATATAATATATACAAAGTGTCAATACTGCTTGAATCACTATCTAAAATCGCAACTGTATTACAACACACAGCAGAAATGCTGGGGAGCAAAGATAGCGTTGATGACCAGTTCATGGAGATGATAGACGATCTTGTTGTGATGTCTGAGAAGGACTCTGAGTTAGCAGAAGGGCTGAAATGGATCGACTTCCAATCGCAAAGGAATGGTTTGACATTTTACGAGATGGCAATGATAATACTGAGAAAGCACATGGTTGAGAGGAGGGCCAAAGAGTGGCTCAAGGATAGGATCAACCAATAACAATTGTACTATTAGTAGTGGCGTACAATACCTTTTGGAATCTTGCATCATTCTTTCTGCTGACTTTTTAGAGTAACCGGGAGTCGTTTTTGAAAATGAGATATGAGATAGGAGACGAAACGAAACATAGAGTACAAAGCTAGCATATTCTAGAATTAAGTTATTTCTGCCTGCTCCGGTGTCGTTGCTGTTGCTGTTCTGTTAATCAGCAGTGGCGGCGGCTACAGCAGCTGCTCTTACTTGCTTCTGCTTGAAATGGGCGTATACTCGCATCCCATTGGGCCGCAATACTTGCCGACGTAGACTGCCTTTGGACGATAGAGCGCAGGCTTAGGTGCGGCTTCGGCAAACTTTTCCTCAATGACGTGGGCTGACCAACCTGCTATCCTTGAAGTTGCAAATATAGGCGTGTTAAGATCTATGGGGATCCCCATGCTATAGTATACTGAGGCGCTGTAAAGATCAACGTTTGGATATATTCCTTGGTGCTTATTCTCAAGCATCCATTTCTTTGTTGCTTCCTCTACGCGCCGGGTGATCTCATACCACTTGTTGTTCTTTTCGCGGCAGATTCGTGCCGACAGCCTCGCAAGAATGTCTGCCCGCGGGTCTGTCGTCCTGTAGACGGCGTGACCCATGCCCATGATCCTGCCGCCCGATTGGAGGCGGTTTGCAACCCACCTGTCGACGTTGGAAGGATCACCTATCTCAAGCAGCATTTTCATCACTTGCACATTTGCGCCGCCATGCAGCTCGCCAGAAAGTGCGCCTATAGCACCGCCGATACTGGCATATATATGTGCCCTAGTAGATGCTATCTCGCGAGCAGCAAATGTGGAGGCGTTAAAACTGTGTTCTGCATGCAAAATGAGGCAAATGTCCATTACCTTTGCCTCTTCAGGAGAGGGCTCGACTCCTCTAAGCATGTATAGAAAGTTGGCAGCATGGGATACTTTCTCAAGGGGATCAAGCACATGATGGCCGCTTCTAATCCGGTTCCAGGCGGAGACAATGGCAGGTATTTTAGCAATCAGTATGATTGCGCGCCTTATATGGGCCTCTTTAGAGGCATCTTCTATATTGAGATCATAATCTGCCAGCTCTGACACACATGACTGCAGAATGTCCATCGGCTGTGCGCGTTTAGGTCTGTTCTTTAAGTTCTTTATGAGAGGCTCCGGTATTCCCCGCGCTTCTATCAGCCTGCGATTGAAATCCTTTAGCTGGTCTGCGGTTGGCAGCTCGCCAAAAAGAAGCAGGTAAGCACATTCCTCATAAGCTGAATGGTTGACAAGATCAAGAATGTCATAGCCTCGGTAGATAAGCTTGCCATTCTCGCCATCAATTGAGCATATCTTGGTGTCTGCAACCTCAATGTTGCGAAGACCAATGTTGCGTGCATCCATTTATTGTAACAGTGTTAATTCCACCAAATTTCTATATAAAGTAATGTTATTGTTGTCAAGTTATCACCTCAAGGAATCTAATATTGTAACGTAAACATGATTAGACCAGGTTCATCAAAATTCTGGGTCGATATTATCCTAATAATGTAGCTGGGATTGATAATCATATTAATGTCAATTAAAGATGTATAGTAACTTTTTGCCATTGAATTACTGTGTCTCATATGTTGACTTCTTCATTTCACTAAGAGAATTTTTCCATTGGAAAGTTTACCGACCTCGGTCCAACCATTTTTACTTAAATCTTTGACCTCCCTAGAGAACGCAATGGTAAATGATATACCATTTGCCAGGATCGCTTTATCGACTTCTATCTCTGTATAATCAAAACCTGATAGAGTTATCTTGGAGACTACTGGCATTCACTACTAAGATACTGTGAAATTGATTCGTATTGTTCTAGTGCCGTTGCAGAAAGAATTGATTTCAGATAGTGCGTAGTATATCCTATTGCTAGATAGTTGATTCTTTCTGAAGCCATTAGTACATCTTACTAGTGTGGTGTATATCTTGGTTTATAAGATCAGTCCTGTTATCGATTTGACGTTATTTCCACCGCAGGATAGGCAGATCAATTTGTATAATTTATTTCTGCTATCCTCAGACAGAAACAGTCCTCAATCCTGTAGATGTCATTATCATATAGTCCTCATGTGAGACGCCAAGGGCATTAGTTACTTATTATACAGCAAGCCAACCAACTGCTGCATTTGACCAAAGGAATAACTTACCGTGATGTCGGCGTCGATATAGATCGCATGCACAAGGGGCATAAGTCGATAGGAGAAATAATATCAGTGACACACAAGATGCTTGCAATTGGTAAAGTGACCTCTGGTTTTGGGCACTATGCTGGCCTTGTCAAATTAGCCCATGAGACTATTGCACTCCATGCTGACGGTGTTGGGACAAAAGTAATTGTTGCGCAGATGATGAACAAATTCAACACAATTGGCATCGATTGCATAGCTATGAACGTAAATGATGTAATTTGCGTTGGTGCACAACCAGTCGCATTTATAGATTACATTGCTTTGCGCCATCCAAACGAATGGCTTTTGCAGGAGATAGCTCGAGGTCTAGTGAAGGGTGCTCAGCAAAGCAGGATGGCTATAGTAGGTGGCGAGACAGCCGTATTACGAGATATAATAGCGGGTGATAGTGAGAATGCCTTCGACCTTGCAGGAATGGTAATGGGAATTGTTAGGGGCAAGCCAATTCTTGGGAAAACGATCAAACCCGGTGACATTGTTTTGGGAGTTGAAAGCAGTGGACTCCACTCTAATGGTTATACTCTTGCCCGGAAAGTTTTGCTTTCAAAATATGCAGTAGATGATTCCGCTGATCATCTTGTGCAGACAGTGGGTGAAGAGCTGTTGATGCCAACTAGAATTTACGTAAGGCCTATAATTGATATTTTGAAGAAAAGGATACCTGTACAGGGCCTTGCAAATATCACTGGGGGAGGGTTTACAAAACTGCCTCGCCTAAATTCCAGAGTGAGATATGTTTTCGATAATCTTCCAGCACCCACAGGTATATTCAAGCAGATACAAGTTGATGGTAATATTGACAACAAGGAAATGTACCGTACATTCAATATGGGAGTTGGTTTTTGCCTAATTGCTCCAAAGGCAAGTACCGATGACATCATTGGTGTTTTTGGAAAGCATAAGATGCGCTGCAAGGCTGTGGGCAAGATTGAGAAAGGTAGAGGTGAGGTTATTGCTAGACTAGATGGTAGAATGGAAACTCTATAAACAAAAATTAATATTCGTTCTTCACTGATTGTCCACAATTGCTTTCCTCAGTAAAGAAAGAGGCCAGCGACGACGGCAACAACAATTACAACAACTACTATTGGCAAGCCTGCAATTCCATTGCAGAGCAAATAGAGAGTAGTAAGAACCCATTATCAATAAAGCAGGTTCTCAAAATAGTCAGGCAGGTGGCATCAGAATATCATCTAGGCACGATACCTAGGAACGAGCATATTATCCAACATTTGCAAGATAATCGTTACCGCCGGTTGCTTATGGTCAAGCCAGTCAAGACGGCGTCAGGCGTTGCAGTGATTGCAGTTATGGCCAAGCCATACGGATGCCCGCATGGTAGATGCATCTATTGTCCCGGTGGCATCGAGTCCAACACGCCACTTAGTTATACGGGCACCGAGCCAGCGACAAAGGTCGCTCAAAGGCTTAGCTACGATCCTTACCAACAGGTGCGTTCGAAAATGGATCAGCTACAATCAAGGGGACATGACACCGGCAAGATAGAAGTCGTTATTGTAGGTGGGACCTTCCCATTCATGCCTGCGGACTACCAGAGGCAGTTTGCCAAGTCCTGCTATGACGCTCTGAATGGTAAGAAATCATCCACCCTCCAGCAAGCGGTAGCTACCAACGAGACTGCCTATAACCGATGCGTAGGGTTCACTGTCGAGACTAAACCGGACTATTGCAAGGAGCCACACATTGATCTTATGCTAGAGCTTGGAGTAACAAGGATAGAAATTGGCGTTCAGTCTCTTGATAATAACGTATACAGATTAGTGAACAGAGGACACACACTGGATGATGTCGTCCATGCATTCAAGATTGCTCGGGACGCTGGATACAAGATAGTCGCTCACATGATGCCAGGATTGCCAGGAAGCTCGTCTAAAAAAGACATTGGAGATTTCAGGCGGTTATTTGAAGATGATGCTTTCAAGCCTGATATGCTGAAGATCTACCCGACGCTTGTGCTAGAGCACACTGGCCTATTCAAAATGCAAAGGAGCGGCAAATATCAGGCATACTCTGAGGACGAGCTGGTTAATGTAATTGTGGAGGCCAAAAAGGCAGTGCCAGAATGGGTGCGCATAATGCGCATCCAGCGCGAAATTGAGTCAGAGGACATCATCGCTGGCCCCAAGAGCGGCAACTTCAGGCAGATAGTTTTGAAAAAGTTGAGTCAACAGGGGTATAGGTGCAAATGCATCCGATGCAGGGAAACCGGCCTGCAGAGAAGGTACCCTTCAGAAGATGGAATAATATTAAAAAGAACAGATTACTCTGCTTCTGGAGGCCGCGAGATATTCCTTTCGCATGAAAGTAAACCTGGCGATACAATACTTGGATTCTTGAGGCTGAGAAAGGTGGCAAGCTCGCATAGGGCCGAGCTTGATGGCACTGCGGTGGTACGTGAACTTCATGTCTACGGGCAGGCCATTAGCATTGGCAGAAGTGACAGAGGAGACAGCTACCAGCATAGGGGACTTGGCATGAAACTG
>JAICHI010000089.1 GCA_025922735.1 Nitrososphaeraceae archaeon
AAGTATCAGGTGTATATGGAGTTTATGACATAATTGCTAGAATAAGCTCAGATTCTATGGATAAACTAAGAGAAACAATAACTTGGCATGTTAGGCGAATAGATAAAGTGCGTTCGACACTAACTATGATTGTGATTGAAGAGCAAGGAAAATTAGAGGAAGAAGAAAAAAATAACAAGTAACCTTTCAAACTTTTAAAGACCATTTTATCTATTGTTTGATGACATGAATGCCATAGAGGCTATGCAAGCAGAGATAGAATACCAAGTTCAAGACTTGCACAACCTTAACCTATCATCGCCTTGGGTCAGAGACTCCTTGTTTGTTGGCTCAGGCGATTCCTACGTTGCCGGACTTGCAGCACAATATTTTTCTGGTAGCCACGCGATTTGCTGCTACCCTATTGATATAATCAACAATCCTTTATTGGTGGAGAGACGCAATTTGTTTATCGTTTCTATTTCAGGCAATACCCTGGCCAATATTCTTGCAGCCAAAATAGCCAAGAAACATGGAGTCAGTAAAATTACTGCTCTTACCGCAAGACCCTCAAGTAGACTGGCCAAATCATGCGATCAAACAATCGAGCTGAAATATAGAAATACAGGTATCATTACTGCTGGAACTATCAGCTTTGTAGCCAGTATGATCAAATGTATCTCGCTTACCATACAGCTACGACTACCATCGGATCTTAGAAAGATATACAACCGCGCTGAAACGCAGGCTGAGCAAGTAATCAGCAAAATTGATAACAAAAGTCGTACTAGTAGTAGTAGTAGCTATTTCATACTTGGCAATGGCCAGCTGCATGCAATTGCCATGTATGGCGCGCTCAAGTTTAACGAAGTATTTGGCGCAAGTGCCAGGGTCTATCCCGTTGAAGAGTTTTGCCATTCTCCACTATTCAGTATTAAAGAGACCGATCAAGCAATAGTTTTAGGAGATAATGATGACAACAACAGGAAGTTAAGCAAAAGACTGAATGAAGAAGGGTTTTCTTCAGTGCATGTCAGATTCAAAAACACAGGAATTGAATTGCTGCTACAAGCCACATTTTTTATACAGCTCCTTGTGCTCAAACTGGCGCAAAAATACGGCCTGACCAGCTGCCATTTTCTAAGTAACAAGAAATTGCTGAGAGTGAGCTCGGATTTCATTTACGGCTAGGCTGCTGCTTTTTTTCTACTGGCAGGTCCAATCTGTTGCCCCACTCACCCCAAGAGCCAAGATACATTCGCACATTCTTGTATCCAAGCATCTTGAGAGCGACGAAACTATTTGCGGCGCGATAGCCCCCTTGGCAGTATACTATCACTTCGGCATTCTTTGGAATGTTACTATACATCTGCTCCAGCTTACCATGACTCTTGAAAATCTCACCACCACTATCACCACTACCACTACCACAATCTAGGTTATCCTTCCAGTCAATGTTGATTGCAGTAGGAATGTGACCTGCATGCGCTGCCCTGATCGCAGAGCCATCGTACTCGTCTTTTGAGCGAGCATCAATTATGAATGACTTTTTTTTTCTCTTGATAACTGAGTTTATCTGGACAAAGTCGGCAAGAACCTTGGGGTTTGGTTGTCCATTGAAATTTGAATGTACAAATGGGTTAGTCTTAGTTTCCGTACTGTACCCTTCTGCCTTCCACTTGTTGAGTCCTCCATCTAGCATTGCCCCTTTCTTATGAGAAAAATACAGCAAGAGCCAGACGCCTCTTGCGGCGGATATGCCTGAGACGTCATCATAGAACACAACAAACTTGTCTTTTGAAACTCCAATGTTTGAGAGTAAAAGTCTGCTTTGCCTGTTGAATTGTACGATGCCAGACTTTGAGGTATCGATCCAGTGAAATTGTATGAGGTCAATGTTGACTGCGCTTGGTATGTGCGACTGGATATAGCTTGAGAAAGGCCTGGTATCTATTATGAGAAGGTTTCTGTCTTCCATCATGGCGTGGAGCTGTGAAGTCGATATAACGGAGTTCAATACGCTGCAAGATTTTTTAACAGTGTTATAGTATTTATTGTTATATAAGTCGCGGAGATAATGCACAATTGACAAGGAAATTCAAGTACAAGGCCAACGATATAACGGGCGGTGCTGGTGGTGGCGGCGGAAATCGCCTCGAGTTCATTCGTGATGCCCACAACGCTCAAAAGATTGGCAGGACGACCCGCATGGAGGACTATCTTGAAGTCATTTATGAGTTGATAACCCAGAAGGGCTATGCTACTACAGTCGATATCTCAGACTATCTCAACGTCAGCTCACCCAGCGTAACCAAAATGCTTCAAAGGCTAAACGAGAGCGGCCATTTAAACTACGAGAGATACCGAGGTATAAGCCTCACAGAATCCGGAGTGGCTGTTGCAAAGAACATGCATGACAGGCATGGTATTCTGGCTGACTTTCTCAAGATGATAGGAGTGGACGAAGACATCGCCAACCGAGACGCCGAGGGTATTGAGCACCATCTGCATCCCGAGACTCTCAAGAAACTTGAAGAATTCATCAGGCTTGTCAAGAGCCAGGGGATCAAAGGTATTGACTAGTGTCTGCTAATGAATACCTTGATTTCTTCTTCTTGCCCTGCAACTATTGCATTGAGGATCTTCTTTCCAGATTCGCTACGCTTGTCTATCTTTACTCTAGCTTTCTTGCCTACCTGGCTGCTCAAAATGAATTCGTCTTCAACATACACATCGACTGTACGACCGATAACATTATCATCGACTAGAATATTGATGGATGAGCCCATTTCGCTTAACTCAAACTCGATCTCTTTGCCTAGAGTAGGAATCTTGGCTTCAACGTCTATCTTGACCCCCAGCATTTCCTCCAACTCGGAAACGGTAGAGCCGCCTTTGCCTATTACCCTAGGTGCCGCTTCCTTGCTGACTCTTACCTGTACCTTATTATCTGAAATAACATTTACTTCGGCGCTTGGATCAAACCTGCGCACAATGTCCATTATTTTGGACTGCGCCAGCTTGCGAACACCGCTTTCTGTCTGTCCGCCCTTGGCCAGCTTCGACACGGGCACTACGACGTTTTCATCTCCATATGTGTAGATTTCGTATTCTATTACACCTGACTCAAAGTCGCGTACTTCAACTAAAGGCCTTGCAAGGTCAGCCTCAGTCATGCCGCTTGGCACCTTGACAGTCAGGGTCAATTCGTAGACCTTCTTTATGCTGCCATCCCGCACAAAGATTATTGTGTCCAAGATATGAGGAACCATGCCAAGCTCGACTCGGCCCATGAAGCGCTGGATTGCGTCAAGCGGGCTACTTGCGTGCACTACACCGACCATACCCACGCCAGCAAGCCTCATATCTGCAAACACTTCAAAGTCCTGTGCCCTTCTCACTTCATCAAAAATGGTGTAGTCGGGCCTCACTAAGAGCAAAATGTCCACTGCTTTTTCAAAGCTGCCCTCAAGGGGACCATACTGCGTCACTTCATCAGGCACCTGTAGGTCACGTGGTGATTCAAAGGTCTTGACTATCTTTCCTCCTCTGGTATAGAATTGAGCTAGACTGCTTGCAAGCGTACTCTTACCAGACCCCGGCGGACCAGCTATTACTATCCCCTCCGCCTTGCCGGAAAGCCGCTCCATCAATTTGTTGCTTGCATTGTAATCTTCAAGTTCAAGTCGAATGATTGGTCTGACTATTGTCACTTCCAGTCCATCAGAAAACGGCGGCCTTGTTATTGCAATCCTGAAGTTGCCAAACTGAAGGACGGTGGCACCACTCCTGCTTATTTCTACAGAGCCTGCGCCTGTAACCCTGCTTGCTTCAGATACTTCCTTGATTATGTTTGACAGCTGATGATATGTGCTCTTTTCTTGGCTTATTTTGACAAGCTGAAAATTACCCGGCTTTCCCCTCTTTGCCATCGGAAATGTTCTTTCCTTTAGGTGGACGCTCATTGTCGTCTCGTCAAAGTATTTTTCAAATTCTAGGTCAGTCGTCTTGGTCGGTGTCCGTATATGCATTGCCTCGATGCCCTGCGCCTCTGCGACCAGCGCCTGCACATAGTCAGCTGTGATGAGCGTGGCAGATTCATGCATCGCAACATCTTTGATTATTGCATCTATCCTGCCATGCTTTGCAAGCCTGATGTCATCAAGGTCAGGCCGCTGACCCACAAACCGGAGGCTGATGTTTTTTGCGGTACAGAGCTCTCTCATTTTCTTTATCTCTTCCAGCCCCACAAAGCCGTGCTCTTTATTGGTAGATGCCTGCGACTGGAGCTCATCTAGAACTGCCAGAGGGATAATGATGTCGCTCTCTTCCTCTATGCTACCTGCTTCAAGCATCTTTGTTATTTCGCCATCGATGATGATGCTGGTATCAAGAACGAATTTCTTGTTGTTCAAATGGCTTACCTCTATTATAGCAATTTATAAAGCATTTTTAATAAGAATAACCATAGAACAATAACCATTTATGGCACATCTTGTTCAATGCTAGGTAGATGAAGAAAATAGAAGCCATCATCAGGTCTGAAAGTATGCCTATTGTGAAAGAAAAGCTCAGACAGATGAAAATTGGCGGCATGACAATTTCTACAGTGTCAGGATGGAGCAAGCAGCGAGAACTCCACTTGCAATGGAGAGGTCAGCCAGTCGCATACGATCTGCTACCCAGAGTTAAGTTTGAGATAGTGCTTCCAGATGAGCAGCTAGACAAAGTGGTGCAGGCAGTCATCGAGTCTGCAAGGACGGGCGAGCACGGAGACGGCGTGATATTTGTGTCAACAATAGAGCAAGCATTCAACATTGCTACACTGGACAAGGACGATAAAGTAGTCGCCTGAAAAAATGTGCAAGAAACTGTCGCTTCTTGCACTGATAGTAGTGTTTCTTCTAATTGCTTTTAATTTTCCGCTAGGACTGGCTGCAAAGTATTATTCTGAGCAGACTGACTTTACAGAGACATTTGTTCCTATGACAAGGCAGAGCTGGGATAAAGACGACATAGAGAGCTGCGTATACAGTGAAGACGGTGTTGACAATGCATACTATGCGTGGACAAAGCTGTCAGTGCAAATGTGGCGGCAAGCACTGCAGGAATACACTGGCAACCAAGAAGAGTGGAACATCACTGCAATATTTGTCAAATCGGAGGCAGAGCTTGAATCATGTGACATCAAGATATACATTTATGACAAATACAGCGATTTTCCAGATTATCCTGCTCAGACAGGTGCATATACATCTCTGACATTCAAGGATGGAAGCGGCAGGGACAACAACCTTGATTTGCGAATCTATCTTTCGCCACTTGTACTACATGGCGACGGCGAGACGGAAATAAACCTGCCCTCATATGCCTTTAGGAACTCCGCCGTGCATGAAATAGGCCATGTGCTTGGCCTTGGCCACATGCAATTGCAAAAGGGTTACTTGATGTCGCCTGAGTTTGACTTTTGGGAAACAAGTCAACAGCTCCCTATAACAACGCTAGAGCTTGATGCCCTAGTCAAAGTCTATGGAACAGACGGCTTTGGTTGAACTGTTATATATCTCGCTGAAAGGTAAAACTTTGTCATGCCTGACAATGAAGAGGAT
>JAICHI010000090.1 GCA_025922735.1 Nitrososphaeraceae archaeon
AATATTTTGCTTTAACGAAGTGATTACTTGGAATACCAAAAACAGGAGTATTACCATTTGCGGGAATCATCGACTTGTAGCCAACGACGCTAATCCCCGAAATGATGGTTGCGATTATTCCATAAGTAATAATTCTCTTCCTGGTCATTCCCAGAGAAGATACAGAATGCCCATTCTGGTGACGGCGGCGTTTCTTTGTCATATAGATCGATATTTCAAATGACTATTTATGTCATGATTAATATAGTTAATTCTTCTTCTCCCGCTGGTTTCCTCTGCTTTTTCTATTATGCGGTTTTGACCTCAGCGGCCTTTGACAACACGGGCATCTAATTCCCTTCCACTTAATGAAAATACTACATATCTGGCACCTTTTGTATCCTTGGACATAATAGCTACTCCTTCTATCTTTCGTCGCCCTATACCTCTCACAAATATTTCTGCAAGCCATTTCTGGATATATGTGTGACCCTAGCGGTTCCCGATTTACGCTTCATTGTATATACGTCGTGATTAACATGGTTAAGTCAGTCTTTTTACCAAAAAATGGGTTACTAATGGACGGAAGAAGAAGATCCTCTTGGCAAGAATATGTGTCATAGATACAGACAATCATAATTACAACGCTATTTTAACTAGAATAAGCGCAAGACAAGAAGGACTTTGCCGCTTCTGTGCTCAAAGAATAAAAGATAAGGATATCATAATTAGTACAGCACACAGCAAAAGGCGAAAGTATTTTCATAAGGAATGTGCTAAAAAAATACACTTGCTCTGAGACGATTTATATCCTTCTGCCTATTGTTGAACGGCTTCTCGCCGAGAGCACCGGTGTGGTGTGGTGTTATAGGCTTTTACATACACACTTCTAGTATTATTAGAATAATAACACAGACATAGAGCTAAAGAAAGGTCAAGAAAAGGCATGTTGATTAATGTGTATGCGATACTAAGCAATCTTTGATTATCAAAATTTTATTCTGATGCCTGTATACCACTGCGTGTACCCAGAAACACCTATCGATTATGCTTCAAGCAAGATAATATCAGGCGTGAAAAACCTTCGTGAAGGATTAGATCCTGATGTTCTCGCATACTGGTACAAGCGTGTCGAGGATAGATCAAAAGAGGTCGTTCCAAGACATCTTAAACATAAGATTCACTTTGAGCAAGACAGGGTACTGTGGATGAAATTCAAGTTAGATGTCTCAAAAAGGGCAGTTCCATATGTCATGCAGGTCATCCAAGAGTACATGCCAATGATGCCATATTCTACAGCACTCTATTTCACAAAAGTGCAGGAAATATTGACGGATGAGATGAACAAGGAGCTTCGCTAATCAAGAATTGTTATTCCAGTTATGGATCCAAGACAGTCGCTAGAATGTATCTTTATTTTTCCTTTTATAAGATCTGTCATAAAAGAGCTGAGCCTGACTACTGTTTCTTCATCCTTGAGCAAAACAGCGTGAGACGACCTATCCTTTAACTGTATGACGATTTCGTTGCCAACCATTGCCTCGACACCTGAAACCCACACGGTGTTGTCTTTCTGAACTGACATAAGGCTTGCCAGTTTTTCCGCTTCATAGCGGTCATCACATTCAAATTTTAGAGTTTTCATGTCGTAAACGGCTTTTCGTCATACATGAACTTGTCAATGACATCCTTGGCTTTTTCTCGCCGTTTTTTGAATTCTACAACAAAAGGCTTGGCTCCCTTCGACAGGTCTGCTTTGCACTCGCCACACAAAAGGTTGCCACTCTTGCATCTTAGCATGCGTTCGTCCGATTGCTTTTCAGTATCGAAAAAGTAGCGTAAGTACCAGAAAACGGGACAGCCAAGGGCATTGGCGCCAAGCTGCCTCTGAAGCGCCACAGTAGGTTGACCGCCAGTAAACGCTGAAGACACTTTTTTGTCAACTACTTCTGGGTCGTCTGTAGTGAAAATTGCAGTCTCGGGCTTAGAGGATGACATCTTGCCTAGCATGCCAAGGCCTGGCAGGAACTTGCTATGTATTTGAGCAGGTTTATAATACTTCATCTTGTCGGCAATGTCTCTTGTCAATCGCCAGTATGGATCTTGGTCAATTGCCGCAGGTATCAATACAGGTACATTCTTGCCTTCGATGACAGAAGGAAGGAAGCAAGGCGCAGCCTGTATGGGCGGAAAACCTATCATCCCGATATTGCTGGAATTGGAAAACCCAAATACTGCCCGTGCCGTGGAAAATGTGATACGCTTCGCAACTTCGATCGCAATTGGATAAAGATACTGGATGTGTTTTGTATTCACAATTATCTTGGTCTTTTTTGGATTGAATCCAATCGCAATGATATCTAAGATATTCTCGTAGGTGTAGTGCTCAATCTCCTTCATTGTTCTGTCCTGACCGAAGAGAAACTTTTCGTCATCTGTGAGCTGGAAAAGTAATTTTGAGTCGAATTTGTCCTGCAGGTATTTTGTAAAGATCCACGGCATTAAATGCCCCATGTGAACCATGCCCGAGGGCCCCCTTCCTGTGTATAGGTAAAAGCTCTCACCTCTACTCTTCTTGTCTAACACCCAGTCAAAGTCGCGGTGAGAGAAAAAGTAACCCAATTTTAGCAGCGGGTGGATTTCGCCTGTCATGGTCTTTACCTTTTGCAATAGCTCAGGTGTTATAGGCTCTGTGCCAAACTTTACGATCAGCTTACCATAGTCAATATCACCTTCGACTTCCCAGGGTGTGACCTTAAAGTCAGTGCTGTTGTTGTTTGAGTGATTCTGATCGTAATTGTCGGCTACATTCATCCCTGCTGGAGCAACATTACATTAAACGTTTAAAAAGTCTTACACTCCCAAAAGTTTGGCTAATGAGTTCTGCACCGTCGCCGTTTCATCCCATTGAACGGTCTATACTGAACTCCCTGTCCAATAATGACCACGTTCGGGCTGAATCACTTGTTGCTAGCACTGGCCTATCTATAGATCAGATCAGACGAGGCATCGAGTGGCTAAAATTCAAGAACCTCATCTCAATTAAAGAATCATCGACACAAAGAGTATTTATGGCCTCCGGGGGGATGGCAGCAGCGAAAAATGGGCTGCCTGAAAGAAGATTGGTAAATACTCTGAAAGAAGGCAAGCTCACAATTGCAGAAGTGCTTGCCAGTGGTGCAATAAAAAATGAAGAGATAAACGCCGCTATAGCGGGAGCAAGGCGCAACCAGTGGATTCAACTCGTCGAAGGCAAGATGGTACCCACTCCATCTAGTGTCAAGCAGTCTCCCGAAGAGAGTTTCATTGAAAACCTAAAAGAAGGAGTAGAAATTTCAAAACTAACCGAAGAAGAAAAGCGTGTACTTGAGCAACTGAAAAAGCGTCCTAATTACATAGAGATAAAAGAAGAAAAAGAATCACTAATTTCACTTACCGATGCAGCAAGAACAATCATCCCTACGCTAAATCAAGAAAAGCTGGAGCGCCGCCTCACAACAGAGCTTATTACCTCAGGGAGATGGAAGGAGACCAATTTCAGTGCACTCGATGTAGAAGCGCCTGCGCCAGCCATTTATCCAGGAAGGCGTCACCCATTAATTGACATTATTGAAGAGGTCAAGGAGATCTTTATCGGTTTAGGATTTTCAGAAATAGAAGGCCCTGTGATTCAATCAGGCTTTTGGAACTTTGACGCATTATTTACTCCCCAAGATCATCCTGCAAGAGATATGCAAGACACATTCTACATTTCAGCTCAGATGCGGCAGCAGCCAATACCAGCTGCAAGCAAAGATCAGATTTCAAAAGTTTCTCGAGTTCACAGGCAAAGATGGAATCGCCAGTGGGACGTCCGGGAAGCCCAGCGACTAGTCCTCCGTACTCACACTACGCCTGTAACTGTCCGGCATCTTGCAAAACTCAAATCCGATGTCGGCCGGTTCTTCTCGGTGGGCAGGGTTTTTAGAAACGAAAAGCTCTCATACAAGCATCTTGTTGAATTTCACCAGGTAGAAGGAGTTGCAACTGCACAGGAAGCATCACTCCGTGACCTAATGGGCCTGCAAAAAGAATTCTATTCCAAGATGGGGATCAAGCGTATCAAGTTTTGGCCCACGTTCTTTCCGTATACTGAACCCTCACTGCAGAGTATGGTTTACAATGAAAAATTGGAAAAATGGGTGGAGCTCTTTGGCATGGGTATTTTCAGACCAGAGGTCACAAAGCCGCTTGGTATCAAAAACCCTGTGCTTGCCTGGGGTGGGGGCCTTGAAAGGATCGCTATGTTGCGCTTTGGATTGGATGATGTACGTGAATTGTATGGCAACAAGCTTGCATGGCTCAGGGGTGTGCCAATGTGCCAGTTGTAAACATCAAATTTGAGCGTCTGAAAAAGCTCGTTCCGGGGGTCAAGATGAATAAGGTTCTTGATATGTTACCCTTTGTTGCACTCGATATCGAAGATGTAGGTAAAGACGTGATCAGAGTCGAATACAACCCAAACAGACCGGACCTATCGTCAGATTATGGGGTAGCAAGAGCATTGCGCGGTTTGTTTGAAATTGAGACTGGAATGCCAAAATTCAAGTTAGCTGGAAAAAGTGGACTAACAGTAAGGGTTGAAGATGCGGTCAAGGAGATAAGACCTTACGTCGTCGCATTTGTGGCAAAAAATGGAACACTAGACGACGAAACGCTAAAACAGTTGATCGCAATGCAGGAAGACCTTCACAATGGTGTTGGCAGGAAGCGCAAGAAGGCATCGATTGGCATCCACAACCTTGATGTCATCGAGTTCCCTGTCAGATATAAAACAGTAAGCGGCGACTATTCATTCAGACCACTCGATGAATCTTCAGAATTCCCCATAGATAAGATACTGAAAGATTTAGAAATTGGCAAGCAGTATGGTCACATTCTTTCTGCATTTGACAGATATCCTCTGATAGTTGACAATGTCGGCACAGTGCTTTCATTGCCTCCCATAATAAACGGCCAAGCAACGAAGGTTAACGACAAGTGTCGCAATCTGTTTGTCGAAGTAACTGCAATTGAGCAAAAGACTGCTGAGGATTTGCTTGCTATTCTCGCAATCACGCTATATGATGCAGGCTTTGAAATAAGAACTGTCAGAATAGACTCAGGCAGGAAAAAAATTGAAACGCCGCAGATGAAGCCAAAAGAAATTTCTGCATACATGGGCTACATCAATAGCATCCTTGGCCTAACGCTAGACACCAAGCAGATGATCACCTGCTTAAAGAAAAGCAGGCTAGATGCAAAGGCACTAGACAAGAAAATCGTCTGCACTATTCCGCGATATCGGATAGACATCAGCGACCCCGTAGACATCTCAGAGGAAGTCGCGATAGGATATGGCATTTACAACCTAGAGCCAAAGTTTCCTAATTCACCAACGGCTGGGAAGAAGGATTCCCTTTCCGTCTATTTTGACGCAATAAGAGAGACTATGATTGGTTTGGGCATGATTGAATCGCTCAACTTTTTGCTAACAAGCAAAGAA
>JAICHI010000091.1 GCA_025922735.1 Nitrososphaeraceae archaeon
GTATACCTTGTATCACAGAAGTCAAGCAGATCATACAACTATGCAAAAGGCTAGAAGCATCAGCTAACGCAACCAGTAAAGACCGTACCATCCGGAGTAAGAGAATCCCATGAAGCCGCTTCTACTATGGCAAATCAGTAGATTTCTTGTGTGAGTTGATGAGGCTGCTGATAGAGTGGCGTTACTAGTCGGTTTTGTCCTACAATTATCAAAAAAGAGCTCAAAGTTAATGCCGTAGTTACCTCGTAGATAAAAATGGACTGGGTGGGAGTGGAACCCACGATGTCATTATAAGGGTTCAATTTTTCGCATACAACCATGAATTGTTGGCTGAGTTTTAAAAATTTTTTTGAGAAGACGAAATTTCAATCTTTCTAGATGCGCACCTTTTTCCCCGCCTTGTTCCAGTGAAATTCAAATAGGTCCTGACACCACATGCGAAATACCGGATCACTACTCCCAAAACCACTGTTAAAGTCAAGCTTTCCCGTAATATCGGGGAATGTCAATCCTGCTATCTTTTCATTCAGAGATATGCCTGCATTAATGTCATTAGGATCTTCCATCAAATGATATTCAATTCTACCCTTATGGGTTCCAGCGGATGCACGGAGCCTTGTCCAGTCGATGCTGCTGCCAGCAGGAATAATTACTCTCCATGTCACAGTGGTGCTGCTCTCAAGCTTTCCACTTCCAGTGACATATTCCTCCCCGCCTAGAGGATGATCTGCCATCAACCAGATGTAATCTTCTGCGTCTTTTACAACTTGTTGTGTATGTGCTAGAATCGAGCCTACTCGCCCAGCAAATCCCGATTCTCGTAGCTCTCCGATGCGCTCTATGAATTCTAGGGGAAGAGAAGATATATCGTGGGATAAGAAGTACTCTCTGTTTTGGACAAGAAATCTAATTGACGGTAGAAGATTCACGATGATCTTGCCAAAAGCAGTCAGACCAAAGAACCCCTCAGAATCCTTCTCTATGAGCTTTGCATTACGGAGACGCATCAAGTGCTTGGAAGTTTCCTGGGGCGTGGCTGATAGCTTGGCAGTAAGCTGGCTCAACCTGCGTTTTTCGATTGCTATTTCAGAAAGCAGTGTCAGCCTGTCAACGCTAGCAAGAATGAAGAGAAGCTCTGCCAGATGTTCCAACTAGATGTCATCAATGTGTCGGTTGATATTTAACGGTCTCGTTGAAGAGGCTTGATCTACCACGACATCGTATGTTAATGCATGGAAAATAAGAACTCAAATGGTGATGCCGTTAGGTCACCTAAAAGCAAACGGGCTAACGGTCAACCTTCTGTGGGAGTGAAGCATTAGGATGGGAAGTGCTGGAAATTCCTTAATCAGAGGGATAGACATACAGGAAATAATCGATACCCTTGACAGCTTTCACGCACAGTCGTGGGTGGTAGTGCATTTCTCCCTGGCACTGAAGAACAGGCTGGAGGGACAGGCTGCTTTCTTGCTGTCAAGAGAACTAGAAGACAAAGCTCAGGAGAGTACGAAGCATGCCAAAAAACTTGCTGAACGCATTGCAGAACTTGGAGGAACTGAAACAGGCGATCCGACAGAGTTTGTCATGCTGTCTCCATTGAAGCGTTTTTCCATGCCAAGTAGTACCTCAGATGTCAAAGTAATTCTCTCCTACATTCTCGAGCAAGAGCAGGCAATCATTAGTAAATATGGAGACTTTATGATTAAGATTAGAGAGAAGGATGATCTTACCTATCATCTGCTCCGTGAAATCCTGGAAGACGAGATAAGACGAGAAAGCGAAATAGAGGCTATTATCAATTCGAGCAGCAGGGACCGCGAGTCGAACGAGATGCAAAAGACCCAAGAGCAGTTGAATCTGCAGCGCTAACGGTCAAGAACATGGTGAGTAGAATAACAATGTCATCGAATGTGACGCTTGAACGGTACAAAGAGGCATATCGAGATATGATCGTAAGAAGAGAAAGGAAAGCCTTCACCATACACGCTATAGCATATGCGATCGGCAATTCCATTCTAATTGCAATCAATTTGCTATTCGTTCCTCAGTTCTTATGGTTCGCGTTTCCAGTGGTCGGATGGGGCGCAGGTCTCGCGATCCATTATTATCTTGGAGTTCATATGGCTCCACGACGTATCGGAAGAGATGAAACGAGAGCAGAATACATTGCAAGAGAAGGTCTAGGTGCTTCGCTTGCCTGACATAAGTTTTTTAGCGAATCTCGGCATAGTTGATCGAAATGCAAAACCATCTTGACTCTGATTCCCAAACTCGGGAAAATTATACTCATGCTGCTACTTTCCTGCCGCTAAAGGGTTGGCGCTACATGATTCCATTCCAATTGATGACATCAAAAGTGCTAAAGCAGGCAAAGCAAAGCGACGGGATGGTGGATTATGCAGTAAAGGCTGATTTTCCAAAGAAGCACTTCTGGACACTTTCAATTTGGAAGGATCCGAATTCATTGAGACAGTTTGTGATGGCAGAACCTCATTTCACGGCTATGAAGAAATTTGAAGAATGGGCTGGGGATGGATCTGCATTTGCAGATTGGACTAGCTCCAGCAGTTCAATTGACTGGGAAGAAGCAATGAGAAGGCTTCAGAACCCAACCTTCTTTTACAATAAAAGAAAAACGTAGGCAATTGAAAACGAATGATGTGTCCAAATCTTGCGCATGTAGAGTACTACTAATTGTTAAAAGTGGACCGGGTGGGAGTTGAACCTACAACCTCAGCCAGCTTAGATTGATCTTTTTATCTCATACCAAACGGGCACCTATGGAAGAAGCATAACTGTACTGCTCAAATCCCACCCGCGAGAAGAATAGTAGGGTTTGGTATTAGTTGTTTGTCAAAAAGTGAAAATATAAAACAAGTATAACGAGCAACAACATCAACCATACCGCTGAGTGATATAGCAAACCATAAGCTTTTTGCAAACATAACAGCTTTGGTGTTGTTGTTATGCATCATACCCAAATAGTACGCGCTACTAACATGCAATCATGGGAAAGATTAAGAAAAGGAAAAAAAGCTCAACTAAAAAGAGCATGAATGCAAAATCAAGTTACCGAAGAAGGTCAGCTTAGAATATTTGCATATTTTAGATGTTGTCAACAATTACACATCTTTTGAACTTACAGGTTCTTCTCTTCTTCTGTCAATTTATCCATCGGCTCGCCTGTTGGCAGTGGCGCATCCCTATATACTCTATACTTCAATATCGCAGGAAAGTCCATTCCAACTATAATGTTTCTGCCGGCTGCCACTATCTCTGATTTTGGTTTATCAAATCGATAGTCGCAGTGTCCAAACACTACAATTTTATCATCTGTTTCTCGTACGACATGTCCCACATGAGGAGAATCAAGCGCCTTCACTTCCTTGTTGATAGATTGTCCTGATGTCATGATGAGTCGAAGTAAGCTCAATCATCTAATCCAACCCACTGTTTTTCAGGTGTAAAATGAGTCAGCAAAAACACCAGAACCATTAATAGTGTAGGGAATGTGTCATTATCAAGAAGAGAGTATACTATATGCCAATAAATGCAAAAGATAAGTCATCCCGGTGCTGACTCCTTACCCCACATGCGGGGCTACAATGGACTTGAAACGTTGGAAGTATTTTACAAGCAGGCATATTAGCGATAATGGAAAATTATGTTATTGTAATAATCCAATACGTCCTCCTGATGAATGGGAACGAAAACAGAGAGTATTGTTGCCATACAGCTTTTTGCAGAATAATCGCAATGCATGAGTGGTAGTAGAGAGACAAGCAATAGGTTAAACCTGCAACTCCGCAGCAGACCATGAAAAAGAAAATAGGGATAAGATATATTTCTCATATACAAACGAAATATCTCATTGAAGCAAGAGGAGGAGAAGGAGCAACTTCGAGTAACGAGTACAGCAACACCTGCGGAAGACAAAGAAGAAGAAGAAGCGAAGGATGATAAGAAGAAGAAGAAAAAAGAGAGGGCAACTACCAAGTGATACGAATACGAGACGATACTTCAAAAATAGTCTATCCTAAGAATTACCGTGGTGATGTTTTTTCAGGTCTTACCATCTGGCATTGTTGGTAGGTTTTGTCCGACAATGACCGAAAACAAGCTCAATTCAATATCGTAGTTCTATAACAAGAAGAAGAAATGGACTGGGTGGGAGTTGAACAGTTAGGTTCTTTTTCAACAGCTCTGCACTTTGGATAGGAGGTTAAAAGATCAGCCTGAAAAGCTGGCTGAGGTCGTGGGTTCCACTCCCACCCGGTCCATCTTTTTCTTTGTATTTCTGTAGCCTATACCATCAAGCAAAGTTTGAGAAAGCCAGCCATGTGAAATAAAACAAGACAAGTATGGCAGCTTTTTGACAGAAAGGAAAAATAGAAAAGGCGGAGGTCAGCTCACACTGACTGTTCCGACCATGTTTGGATGGAGTATACAGAAGTATGGGAACTCGCCTGCTTCTGTAAAGGTATACTCAAATGTTCCTGCTGGAGGCATTATAGGAGAGTCAAACAGCCCACTAGGCGTTGCGTTTTCGCCTGAATTGACTGTGTGTGGTTGTGCGTCATCATTTGTCCATGTTACTGTAGTGCCTACGCTAACTTGAATTGGATTTGGTGAGAATGCATCAGTAGTCAGGGTTGAAGAACCGGGGACTATGGAAACGCTGGTAGATGCATTACCACCACTAGCGCCAGTGGCAGTGGCATTAGTTGCATTACCTGTTCCTGTCATGGTTGCATTAGTTGCATTACCTGTTCCTGTCATGGTTGCATTAGTTGCATTACCTGTTCCTGTCATGGTTGCATTAGTTGCATTACCGCTACCTTGTCCTGTAACTCCTTGCGCGGTTGCATAATGTGGTGTACTTATAGCTATAGATGACGCCACGCTTAATGAAAGCAGAATAAGCGCCAAGGTTGCAAGTACAGCTTTATTGTTGTCGTCGTTTTTTGATTGCATAAGAAATTAAATAAGAATCGTGGCTTTTAACAGTTGTAGTCTTTAGTTAAGGTATGTATATATATTAATGAATCTCCACATGCTGAAAATAAACCCAAGTAAAATCTAATGTATGGTTTGTTAACATTTGCTTGCGACTCTTTATTTTACTGTATATCCACCATCCTACACCAACAATTATTGCCAAAATGATTATCCCTATAAAGAGAGGTGCAAGTAGTTCTATGAGAATACTATTATGGCAACTATAACTAGTAGAGCAATTATTCCAATAATTATAGAGGATTTATCAACGTTTGATTGTTAGAGATAAATTTTGTTCCAGACAAGGGCATTACTGCTATATTTGTCCTCCAACCACTAAAAAAAGCTCAATTCAATACCGTAGTTCCATAGCAGATAAAAATGGACAGGGTGGGAGTGGAACCCATGACCCCAGCTAGCTTTCTAAGCTCTGCGTCTGAATTCTTGGTTCCACAATCTTACTGATGATAATTACAAAAAGAC
>JAICHI010000092.1 GCA_025922735.1 Nitrososphaeraceae archaeon
ATTCTGCAATCAAGAATGAAGACACAGCAGCCCAGCATTTATCTTTTGCATTTTTTACTTGAGATATCGAAGTGATGATGTGATGGTAATTTTGCTTCACAGCAAGACCTTGGCTGCTCAATAGATATGATATCTGATATTAGGTGAAGCACGATGTGTCTGTGAGAGATGTGGACGTGCAGAAAGTAATGTTCTGCTGCACATGTCCTATGTTAGAAATATTGGAAATGCAGCCACCCACCTCTTTTGAAATGAAGAAGACAATTACTACTATTACTGCAAAATTTGTGCTTATCGCAGAGGGGCAAAAGATGAAGAGAGAGGTGGTGTGGCCAAAAACAAAAAAGCAGAATACAAGAATGATTGACGTGATAGTTTTTAGACATAAATCGATATTGCGAACCTCTAGCACAAAAGAAGTGGACAATAGCAGACATCAAGATAGAAAAAAATTGAATGAGACAAGCCAGAGGTCTATGTATTAGTATTGTTATGCCAGTTGCTGTATGTTGTTATAGAGTATTTTTTCTTTCTAACGAGTCTGTCGATAAATAAGGCTCCGAGAATCCCCATTGCAGCTGTTGGAATAGCTACAAGAGGAAGCACATCTTGTATCATCTCAAAGTATATCTGCGCAATCAGGCTTGGCCAGACAACCTTGCTCTCAAATACTTCATTGTAGGTGTAAGTTATCAATGGATAGTACAGCATAAAGAACGCAAGGCTGACGATTGCGCCTGCAGCGTACAGTGAAAATCTTGATCTAGAAAATGCAAGCAGCGCATCTGCGGCCACGATTGGGATGATGCTTGATATGTAGAATGGGATAGTGGAGGTAAGTGCGCTATTTGGAATAATTGAAGTCAATACGCCTATTACAATAAAAGCAGCACCAGCCATAGAGAGCACACCAAACCGCTTGCCGGCAAGGGCAGACGAGCCTATTAGGCAGGCAGATATCAGAAATGGGAAGGCAAGTGTAGCAACAACCACTCCAAGAGTTGGGTGTGGATTAAAGTTAAAGTGTTCAGTCTCTGAGAAAGGCAGAGAAAACATATCAATCATGCCTGATGCCGCAAGCCATATTGGCAATATTGCAATAATAATCAGGACAGAAGGCACTCTTTTAGTACTCTGAGATAAGCCTGCAAGCGCACCAGCACTACCTACTACCATGCCACTTACAAGCACAAAATGGGGTGGACTGAGTAGGCCGTCAAGCCCAAAGGCTGAGTGCCACCCAAAGTCCACGGGCGCAGCACTTATCAGCATCACTACACCGGCTATAACTAGCTTCATCGGCCAAATCATCTTGCCAGCAGCAGCAGATTTTGAAGCAGAGAATACCAGAACTGTACCTACAACTGCAGAAGCCACACCAGAGTAGAGCACAGCATGAGGAGGGGCAAAGAAAGTTTCAGGTTTGTTGAGCAAGTGGTTGGTGATATCCCAGCTGCCGCCTGCAGCAGCCAGCAGCATGCCAAGGCTCACAAGCATATAGCCTGCAAAGAGCTTGCGGCTGAGACCATACACTTCAAGGTACTCTTGATGCCGGAAATAGTTCAATACCCATTTTTAGCAGATTCAATAATTAAGGCTTTGTCACTTGCACTGAATATATTTCAACAAACTCTTTCTGTTGATCGAGGGTGCCATCCTGTGGGTAATGCGCTTGTTCCCAAGAGTGGGGCAGCGCGACAGATTTGATAAAAACCACAAACCTTCCCTCCGTCTTTGGTATGACCTCTATATCTGCACTGTAGGTCTTGCCTGCTTCCCATGGCCTGCTGAAAGATTCAATTGAAGTATATTGTGCCAATACAGAAGAGTCTGTATCGGAATATTCAGAGCTCAAGAGCTCGCCCGGTGCTATCAATATCGGCGTCTGGTCAAAGTCATGTTTCAGTATCTTGATATTGTCAGTGGTCGTAAGGTTTGGAAATCCTACAGATACAAACTGCATGTCGGCATCCTCGCCATTATTTGTCCCAGTCACAGAGATAGTGAGTGCCTGACCTAAAGCAATGTCAGATGCAGATAGGCTGACATCTGTCACAATTGCCTGAGGTTTTCGAGGCTCTATCGATTGGTATGACTGAGGGAAAATATAAAGCGAGAGTGAGAAATATACCACCAGTGCAACTGCAACTGCGCCAGTAAGAATGATCGCCTTTAACAATGTAGCAAGTGTAAAATTACATCATTGATCTTTTATTCCTTAGCACTACTAAAATCACACGTAGACATAGCCATACACAGACAGAAAGACACACAGACAATGACAATAAAAAAATTACAAGTGCTTGCAAGTACGCAGAAATTGGTCCTAAAATGCAAATGCAAATGCAAATACTAATACTACTACTACTTGGGGCTACATGACTGTGTGTAGGTGGCAGTTCAGAAGAGCATTGCAGTCTTCTTTGCTGCACTTCATAGGGGTTTGCATCTTTTGTAGGCTGCTGCGCGCGCTCTCCCTTCTTGTGTACAAATGTGCGTTAATATGTACACATATATGCGCGCTGCAAAACTACCTGACAAAGATAGCGGCACATATAGCAGGCTAGCGGCTCTTTAGATGTGACTGGTGCTCATAGATCCTTTGCACCTTTTCCATAGTGTCAATATCACGTACAGTCTTGTCGGTCCGGATGTACTTTATCCTAGGGAATCGAAGCGCAAACCCGCTGTTATGTCTATCGCTTTTCTGTATGCTATCAAACGCAACCTCAAGGACAATCTCGGGCCTGACAACTAGTCTATAGCCCTCGTCTCTAACTGTAATTGACCGTAGCTTGTCAGTCATCTTGGCGATCTCTGCGTCTGTCAGGCCAGAGTACGCCTTGCCTATTGTCTTAAGCGAGCCACCATCATGCTCATCTCGGACTGCGAAAGTGTAATCAGATAGGGTCCCAGCACGCTTACCATGACCATATTCTGCAATGACAATTACTGCATCGACAGTGTCAAGCTCATGTTTTAGTTTGGTCCAATGCCTACCGCGCTTGCCAGGATGGTACTCGGATTCAAGCTCTTTTACCACTAATCCTTCATGCCCCGCATCTCTACTTTCTTTAAACGCACAGGTTATCTCCTGAGCTGTCGACACAACTCTATAACCAAGGTCGATTAGGGGGTCTTTGAATCTAATCTGCGAAAGCAATTTCTTGCGCTCTGTAAGTGGCCTGTCAATGAGCGGCTGCCCGTCAAGGTACATGATATCATAGGGGACATACACTACGGGGATCTCGCCCATGAGACGGTCTGTAACAATTTTTCTTCTGAGCCTCTTTTGCAACTCTTGGAAATGAAGCGGCCTGCCATCTCTGTAGGCAAGCACTTCGCCGTCTAGAATAAATTCTGATGGCAGCAAAGATACAGCAGATACAATCTCTGGAAAAGAGCTGGCAACATCTTCCAGCTTCCTTGAGAACATTTTGACCTTACCGCCGAATTTGTGAAGCTGCACCCTTATGCCGTCATACTTGAACTCACAAATCAGCGGCTTGTTATAATACTGCTTGATCTCTTCTGCGCTAAACATCACATCTGCTAGCATGAAGCTGAGAGGGGCAAGTGGTTTCATTACCGCTGTCGACAGAGCATCCTTTTTTGCAAGCAGTGCTACCTGTGCAATATCGCCGGACAGTAGCATAGCCTGTCGAATTGACGGCACGTCACGCCCAAACGCCTTGGCAATTGCAAGCTCAACCAAGCCCTCTACCACACCTACGCGCAGCTCGCCAGCTGCTATCTTGATCAGATATTTTGCTTCAAGCGGAGAGGAGTTTATGAGAAGTCCAGTTAGGATCTTCCTTTTTGCCTCTGCTGCCCCAGAGCCAGCTGCATCAGCGATTTTTCTTAGCTGGTCGTGCAGATCGGGCAGCAACAGTTGCTGGGCCACAAGTGGGCTTTGCTGCCTTTTAGAAACTACATATTCAGCAAGAGCACCCATATCTCCATGCTTTAAGTAGATCTTTTGTATCTCTTCTGGCTCTAAACGTGCGATTTCTGAAAGCGACCGCATTACAGTATTAAAGCCTACATTGAGTGCAAGACCAGAACCCTTAGGAAAGATGGCACCAGACATAAAGAGCACAGCTGCTGCAAGCGATGTGTCGCTGCCCCCGTCAACGTCTTTCAGTTTGATTAAATATTCTGCGATGGCAGTCACCTTGGCATTTTTGCTTGCAGTCTGGCGAACCTTCTCACACATATCGACAAAGTGCGAAAATTCGCTGGCAGGCATATTGTGCGTACATCCAATCTTCTACTGTGCTTAAATCTCTTGGCAAAATACCGAAATACAACCTCTGTGTGATTTTTTATGTGCCCAAGGCATCATCCGTTCTGGTTATTGCAGTTGCAATCGCAACGCTCATCCCATTTTCAATTGGGCTGTCTGGTTTGGGACCGGAGATAAAGATAGGCGGGAGACAAACCGTGGGGATCTACAACAATGCTGACAGCAGCATAGAAGATGCACAAGGTGATGTGATGCCAGTATACCAGCAGGTTGGGACAGAAGAGATCCCCGAGGTAAGAGACTACCACGATATCTTGCGAGCCAGTGTGCAAAAGCGAGGAGAGGCATTCTTTCTCACAGTAGCGCTTGCAGGCAATCCAAATGACAACGACATGTATGAAACACAGTATCGGTGGCATATCATCACCACCAGTCCAATAACAAATAGAGAGCAACAATATATAATTAGATTTCAGAATTCTGCTTTCGGCGGTGACAACTCTACTACTATGCAAGGGTGGTATTTTGCAGTATTTGACAGGAATGTCGGAAGGTTCATCGTCCCACCTACGAGTATACCTGACATGCCAGTGGACAGAGTCGAGTTTCCTGTAGAGGACTTTTATATCGGCAACCCCTCGTCATTTTCCTACTGGGTCGATGTGTCAGTGAGGGTCAACGCTACGGTTGGCCAGCCAAACTACATAATGGACTATGCGCCGTGATCATGCAAGGCTGGACTATACTACTCTCTCTCGGCGACTGTGATTTCTTTTTCTAGCTCGAAGCTCTCGCCTGATACTTCATCAGTCACAGAATATGTTATGACATAGTTGCCTGTTGGAAGCGACTGAACATCCTGCGTAAGCGTAAGCGTTAAGAACATCTCGGTGTTTTGTCTGTGCGAAGTAATGTTTACCACCGGCGGCATATCCTCTATAAGCTGAAGCTCGGTGCCGTTTGCACTTGCTATTTTATAATCAGCAGTTATGTTCATCAGGTAAAGTGTATTATTATTATTGCCTTCTTCATCTATAATCTGCAGGTGGTCAAAGCCCACCGGTTCTACATAGAGTACGATTGTTTCGCCTGGCGCAAAGACATTACTTCGCTCTTCGTATACGCCATAGCCAGCGGCAGAGAAGGGTTCGACAAAAGTGCTGAACGTGGTGTTAAACTCTGTTTGGTTCCAGACCGACAGGTATAGCTCCTTTGCA
>JAICHI010000093.1 GCA_025922735.1 Nitrososphaeraceae archaeon
AAGATAATGCCAATGAAAGTGACCGGGTGGAGCTTGCCCGCTTAGCTATCAGGATCATCGATTCAATATCATCTGCTTCCTTTTTTCTTCCGCTTGAAAAAGACACGTTATCCAGCGACGGAACAACTACCTACATATACCAAAATAATGCAACATATCCTGCCATATTTGATCTTCTTGCTGAGATCCTTCATATAACGGTGCCAATAGAGATCGGCCGGGTGAAATTTGGGCCGGGTGAAATTTTAGTCGCCGCCCAAGATAAAAGTGAAGCAGACATTGAGCTTGAACTATCTATAAAAGAAGTGCAAAAACTAGTGCATGCCAGAAGGGCAGAAATATTTACAAAACATGCTGGCGCCAGTCCTTAATATAGGACACAATCGACACCAACTAGTACGATAACGCTTATCATTGCCGAGGCTGCACTCGAGACGATCCCAGATGAGATTGCAGGCCATGCCGCGGTAAGGAATCACTCTCGCCGGCTGCAGCAGAAATC
Source organism: Nitrososphaeraceae archaeon (assembly GCA_025922735.1). Taxonomy (GTDB): domain Archaea; phylum Thermoproteota; class Nitrososphaeria; order Nitrososphaerales; family Nitrososphaeraceae; genus Nitrososphaera. The sequence continues at coordinate 503 of JAICHI010000093.1, forward strand.
ATCAGAAATTCTGCTTGATAGGAGCTATCACCACGCCGCAATGAAGCGTCTGCCAGATAGCTTGAAGCGAGGCAGACCAGATATCGCCCATTTTGCGCTAATGGAAGCTCTATCGACGCCTCTTTTTATGAATATGATGCTCAAGGTCTATGTTCATACAATAAATGACAAGATAATCGCCATTGCAGACAATCTGCGCATACCCAAATCATACTTTCGTTTTGAAAGGTTAATGGTGAGCCTGTTCAGAGACAATGTAATCAAAAGCAATGAAGGAACTATTCTAATGGAATTATCCGATGGCACCTTTGCAGAACTGATTGACATGATCAAGCCCAACATGGTTATTGGGCTATCAACTGTTGGTGTCCAAAGCAAAGCGCAAAAAGTGGCTGAAAATGCACGAAGCGTAGACCATTCCAGCCTTGTGATTGGCGGCTTTGCAAAGGGTCACTTTTCAGAAAACGTGACAAAATCCCTAGGTCCTACATATTCTATCAGCAACCTTGCGCTTGAGACACATGTCGTCATTGCAAGAATATTGTATGAATGTGAAAAGTTACTTGAAAAAGGCATCGACCATGAAGGCAATAAAAAGCGCCGTCAGATAGGGGCTTGAAAACTTGAACACACTCCATGAAGCTTTCTCGCTTGGCTTGACCAGCAGCCAAACGGAGAATGCGATCATGGCTACACCAAAGGTACTTGCCGTAACTAAATAGATCATGCCAAAGTGGTTGAAAAAGAAGGGGAATACACTGAACAACACCATCATCAATGTAGTGCCGGCGATGATCCTGACGGAGCGCTTTTCTGATGACACAACGGGAAGCATTGGCACGCCAGCCTTGGCATAGTCCTTTTTGACGTGCAATGCAAGGCTCCAGATGTGGGTTGGAATCCAGAGGAAAACAAGTCCGGCCATCACAAGGCCTATCTCAATGTTTTGAGTCGTTACAGCAATATATCCTATCAGCGCAGGAGCGCCTCCTGAAAAGCCACCTAGTATGATGTTTGACTGGCTTCTTCGCTTGAGCCATTTGCTGTAAACTAGGATGTTGTCAAAGAGACCAAAGGCCATCAGACCAAATGCCCAGATATTGATAAACCAAGCGCAGGCGAGCGAAATTGCTGCCAAAATCAGCCCAAAGATTAGGGCATTCTTTGGAGAGATCCGCCCCGACGGTATTGGTCGGTTCTTTGTGCGCTCCATTATTGCATCAATGTCGCGGTCGTTGTATCCAGTGAGGGTGTCAGCAGCCGCCGACCCAGCGGCTACTCCACCCAGCAAAAGCAGCCAGGTCAACAGAGTTATAGGGACATCAAATAGGAACGAAGCTGTAAGCGCTGCTCCAAATGCCGTGAAAACCAGCAGATACCAGATCTTGGGCTTTGTAAGCTCATAATAGTCCTTGAGCTTGTTGCCAACTGTTATCTGGCTAAGTATTGTCAATTGCTCAGCGTCGATAGTAAAGTGAAATTACTAGTTATTTATATCTTCAAGCTTTTTTCTACTTTGCAATCGATGTCGGGTACGCCAGCTCGCGGCTTGTCTTGCGCATCTCAATGAATGTCTCTGTCTTTTGTACTCCTTCAATGCGTCCAATCTTTTCTGAAATTAATTGATGCATTTCGTCAAGGGAGTGTGCATTCATGGTCACCAAGATATCGAATCTGCCAGTGACTTCAGCCACTTCTCTTACTTCGGAGATTCTAAACAACTCGCTGAGCACATTATCTCTTAGTTTGGAATCCATATTAATGCCAGTGAGTGCCTTGACGCTAAAGCCAAGTGCCTCATCATTTATGATAATTGTAAATTTCTTGATAAGGCCTCCTTTGACTAAGCGCTTTATTCTGCTATAAACTACTGACGAATTGACGTTGATTTTCTTAGAGAGTTTTGGAACAGATATGCTTGCGTCTTTTGAAAGCTCGCTTAAGATTTTGATGTCTAAATCGTCAATTCTTCTCATCCAAAAGTCAATTAGATCATAAAGTCGGGGGTTAATAAATGTATAAAGTATTATCAAACTAGGGACCAATTACTAAATTTTAGTAATAATTGGCGCTAAAAATTTCATAATCGATATATCTGTCTCCGCGTGAAATCTATAGCACACAGTGCAGCAAGAGAGCAATTATGTCGCTAGAATTTCGCGATATGGCATAACTTTGCACACTCATCGATGTCTTTTTAGTAGAGAAATTCCACTATGCTATATGATAGGTTTAGATGATAACGGGAGAAGGATAGAGGCAGAGCGAATAGCAGAAAGGGAGATTAGAATTGTTAATGAAAATCCTTTGTTAATTAGATCAAACGGCTGCGCTGCCTGCCATGTCCTTTTTACAATTGCAAATAAAATGAAGATAAGCGAACAGGATGCAGCTGACATGCTTTCAGAAGTGCTTCTTGACAATAATCAATTAAATGACCAGTTTATAGAGATGGTGGAAAGTGTACACATGAAACAGAGAACAATGGGTCTGACCTTTGTGTTGAAGAGTAGAGAGGCAAAAGATAGGCGCATAGAGTCTCAGTTCAAGAATACCCTAAATGAGCTTCTAGGAGATGCCTCCCATTATGGCAGCGAGATCGTTCTTAGAAAGCTGATTATGTCTCAGATAGCCCTTGAGCTGGCACAAAATTTAGGCATAGATTATCATGCTGCCACAGAAGAATTGTACTACTATATGAGAAAGAAAGATATGGAAACACACACTGAACTTATGCAGTTAATTAGGTCAATTATTGGTAAAACAATAAAAAAGTAGAAAATAACTTCCGAGCTATTTCCAGGAATTACTTTTCGCCCTTTTGGAAGAGAAAATATATCAACACAACATACACGTAATCTGATTATGCTATTTTTACAGTGTTACAGTCTCTCATTCCATAATAATGGTGTCGTGCCTACCATGTTTGGCTGAAGGCAAACTATAATTCGGGAACTCGACCTTTTTACACTTATTATTCATCCTTTGACTACATTTAATGTCGTAAGATAAAAAAATTCAAACAAAACAAAATCATATCAAAGAAGGTGAAAAACTCTGCACTACGGCTAAGTTGAAAAGGGTGTTGTTGTATTAGTATGACAAACGCCCCTAGTTCGAATTCAGCCTTGGCTTTATACTAAATATCTGCATCTTATTGATTATGGGCAACTACCTGAAGAAAGAAGTGATAAAATTAACAGGAAGGCTACTTGCAAAGGAAACAAGAGCTATTCGTATCATTTATTGTATTATTGATATTATTATTATTATTATTCAATGAGGAACATCAGCTCTTTTATTTTGGCAAAAATGTTTCAAAGCAGTATATATTCTAGTCTTAGAACATATTGCGGATTATTCTGCCAAAGATTTTACTGCTTAACCCATTTCAGCCACATATTTGCTCTCAAATGGCGAAAGCTCACGAAGCTCCTTTATAACACTTGATAGAATATCAACTGCCCTGTCGACTTCATCTTTTGTATTGTGCATCCCAAGGCTGAGCCGAAGCGAGCCGGTAATTTCTTCATATGAAAATCCCATCGCCTTTAGCACATGTGACTGTTTTTGCTTCTTAACCGAGCACGCAGATCCTGTAGAAGCAGCAATACCATTTTCATCAAGTTTGATTATCAGATCTTCTCCATTCACTCCAAAGAATGTAAAGTGTGCGTTGTTTGCGATCCTCTCAGTGCGCAAACCATTCAGTCGCGACCGTGGTATTTCCTTTAGCACACGCTCAACTAAGTAGTTGCGCAGGCCAGCCACATGCTCCTGGTATTGCCCCACCCTTTTGTTAGCAAGCTCACAGGCCTTGCCGAAACCGACGATGCCGGGCACATTCTCTGTACCTGACCTCAGATACCACTCTTGTCCTCCACCATGAATTATCGGCAATATTTTTAGGTTGGATCTAATGTAAAGTGCCCCTACTCCCTTGGGTCCATTTATCTTGTGAGATGAAAGGGACATCATGTCTACTCCAAGGTTCTTGACATTTAAGGGCAGTTTTCCTGCAGCCTGTACTGCATCAGTATGAAAAAGTGCGCCAGCCTGATGCGCAATTTCGACAAGCTCTTTGATTGGCTGGATTGTGCCCACCTCGTTATTTGCATACATAATACTGACAAGTGCCACATTATTATCTGAAATCACATTTTTCAGTTCAGATGGCCTTACAAATCCCTCGTCTGTCACTGGTAGATGCATAGTGACAAAGCCCCCGTCTTCTAGGTCTTTGCATGGCTCAAGCACTGCATCATGTTCTATGCTGCTTGTGATTATCATGTTCTTTTCGGGCATTTTGCTTTTGACATGCATAGCTGTGCCCTTTAGAGCAAGGTTATTTGCCTCAGTTCCGCCGGATGTGAACGTGATCTCACGGGAGGATGACGCACCTATCATCTCTGCAACCCTTTTTCGTGCAAGATTTATCGCTCTAGTTGTTTCCCTACCAAACTTGTGAATGGAGGACGGGTTACCATACCGTTCTTTTAGGTATGGTAGCATTTCCGCAATCACCTCATCTGCAACTGGCGTTGATGCGGCAGTATCTAAATAAATGTGAGAGTCATGTTCGTCGTCGTCAGTCATATCTATCTTTATCGGGTTACCCCAGATAGATATGTTACTTTTGGCAACATACTATCATTTGTGTTGATTCAGCAGGATACCTTTTATACATAAATATTTGATAATTGAACCTAAAAAACCAAAGAATTATTTATTATCATTAATGAAAGGATGTGAGATGCATTTAAAATAAGCGGGCAGTTTATAGAATATTATGATTCAGAATAAGAGGGAGAATATATCGCTTAACACGCTAAGGAAGAAGCAAAAAGCAGACCCATTGATGTTAGCGTTCACGATTACTTTATTCGCAACACTGGCTACTGCTACTACTGCTGTTATTATACCAGCAGCATTTGCAACGCCTGCACCACCTCCTACCTG
>JAICHI010000094.1 GCA_025922735.1 Nitrososphaeraceae archaeon
ACTTTGATAACAGAACAGCTCTAAATGCTCTACTCATTTTGCAGACATCAATTGAGGTCTTCGATAGCTACAAAGGCTTCCTTCTTGCTTGCTTATCAGCACTCATTGTGTGCAGATGCTTTTTTCTCATTGGGAGAGGGAAGAATGTATATATCTTTTCTTCTATATGCTGTGAGATGGTTAGTCACTTATAAGAGATGACAATTTTATATCATCATCATCCCTCATATTAACACCTTTACCGTCTTGTAAGTTGCCTTGCCAAACATTACTGCAAGTTTTAAGAGGGGTGAGTCTGCCGCAATATCGTCGATAGTTTCAAGAGCCCTCACTCTAATGAGCTCAACTATGTTTTCAAATAGATTTCTTGTTTGTTCAAGGGCAGCAAGTCCCTCTACTGTGATCATGCAGTATTCCCTTGAAAAGAAAAATAGTCTGCGCCTTCTAATTGTCTCGACATAGCCTTTCAGCATCAGTTCGGTTATCATAGGGTAAACGATAAAGATATCAAGCCGGGCCATTTTGGCTATTTGCTTTTCGGTTCGTGATTGGCCCTTTATGCAGTTTAGTATTTGGATCTCACGCTTGCTGAGTTCTTCTACACGCTCCTCATCCTGCTGCTGCTGTTGCTGTTCTTGATACTGATTTTTCTTTTCATTCTGTTTTAACATTGCTGCTATTGTGTCCTTGTTATATCCTATCCTTATTTTAAATTTTTTCTAATTGTTTGGCTGTATTTACAAAGACTCTTGACATTTCCCTTGAATTGTCTCTATTATACTCCAGTGTAAGCCTAACCCCCTCTGCATTTGCGTAAATCATGTTATTGCAAATCCTGATTGCTGCTACAGTAGCGTCAGTTGTATTGCTTACAGCCGCAGCATAGTTCTCTATGGTTCTCCTTGTAGGGGTCCATAAGACATTGTCAATATATGATTTCCAAAATGACTGAACAAAATTAGTAACTTCTCTCTGTGACTCAAGATAGTTCTCTATGGTATCCCTTACCGCTCCCACTGATTGTTCTTGGTTGGTTGTGACAATCTGCATGTATCGTGGAAGCTCTCTTTCTGCTTCTTGTACGGCTCTCCTTGTATTTTCCTTCGCTTCATCAAAAGTCCTGTTAATTCGTTGGCTTGTTGTTGTGATAGTGTCTTCATCTTCTTCTGCTCTTGTGGCAGAAGCTGTCGTTGACGGGGTGCTGTTTTCTTCTCCTTTTTGTCTTTTTGGATTATTATTAGTAGGCATAATGCTTCAGAGGTTGAATATTGCAATTAAGCATTAGATAACAAACTTCAAGGAGACATGCAAGAGAGAAAAATTTTATGATTTTTAAAATTATTTATCATAACATATTTCATGATATACTTCTAGCATGTTTCTACAGTACTCCCATGAACTCCTTGATATCCATCATTTTCTTCTGTATTCGTCGCCGCAATCCCCTATTGCATCAAATAGGTCGTTTGACTTTTTGCTTACTTCTTCTGTGCTATTGGTATCGTCTTTGTCCAATCTGAAACTAAACACACGTGCATTGTCATCTCTGTGGTCGGCTATCCCAAGCCTCACTCCAATGATTACACCTGCCACTACCGGCCTATCCAGAATATAGCGTGCAGCAACATTTGCAATGCTCACACCGTGTTTTTGCGCTATTTGATGTAAGGTCGACAACAACTCTTGAAATAATTTCCAGCCGCCCCACGCGTCTATCATGCGCTTGTATTTCTTCAGACTCGCTGTATCAAGCTCGAATGACGATGGTTCTGGTTTGCCAAGGTAGCGCTCTGACATTAGGCCCCCGCAGACTGTGCCATAGGCAAGTAGGCTGATATTATTCTCGCGGCAAAAACGCACCATCTTGACCTCCGGCCTCCGATCCACTATGGAGTATTGAACTTGATTTGACACTATTTCCTTCAGGCCTGCGTCCTTCACCATTATCTGCATGCGCTCAGTGTCAAAGTTGGTAAGACCTATATTCTTGATGATTTTAGCTTCGTCGCGTAAGCTAGATAGGTACTTGATGGCATCAATGTAGTATGGGTTGTTGTAGTCCCACCAGTGAAACTGCAACAGATCAAGAGAGCTGACTCCCATACGCTTAAGCGATCTTTCAACACTTGCCTGTGCGATCTGCTGAGTGATCCTCTGAGGTTCGGGCACCCATTTTGTCAATGCCTGAACGTTTTGCCGCTCCTGCTCTGGCAGCGTGTGCCTAAAAGCCCCAATAAAGTCCTCCGCAGGACCATAAATGTCTGCAAGGTCCCAAGTGGTAAATCCTGCATTGTGATACTTGACCATTTCTCCTACTGCAACTTTTGGATCTATTGGGCCGTGTCCGCCTGCAACCTGCCACATCCCGTTGAGAATCCTGCATATCTTTAGATTTGGTGCCAGCTCGTAGTGTTCCATGCTATAGATATATGTCAATCCTATTCCCTGCCATAAATCTTAATCCTGTGGCACCATCTCCCCATCAACATGCTCATCTACCAATCTTGTTGTAATCTAACTCAACACATCTAAAGTGTTGACAAGCTCACCTTTCAAAGATTATTTTGAAATGGTACTAGCAAGACAAGAGCACGGCCTAGCAAAAAATCACACATGCAGACACTTGCGGACAACGACAACATCAATAAAGATAAACTAAAGGTGATAAAACACACCTCAATGATGACTATCCGGATTATAGCTATCACGACAATAACATACACATCGCGGTCAAAAGGCAAAGGCTGAAAACAGGAGGGCTAGCAAACAGTAGAGGCACTAACCTGCAGTCAGTCATACCGTCATTGGATGGCAGCAAAGCTGGTTAGATGCAATACCGTATTGCCAAAAATCCTGTAAGTGATGTGTATGTGGCTGTCTGTGTGTATGCGTAGAGACGGCGGCCTGACTCTTGGTCTTGCTCCTAAACATAAGTTACGAAAAAGGCAACACAAAAAAGAGACATGCAGTTGCCCTGCAGGCCTACTACCTATGCAGATAGTGGGCGGGTCAATTGTGTGCTATCTATGTTAAGGCAGTGCTAATACTAGTGCTTACTTTTGCCGTAACCCCTTTCTATTGCAAGAAGACTTTTTCTTAGTAGTGACATCAAGAGCATGACGTCTTTTGTCGTAGGCACGCTTTTTGCCAGGAGCTTCTTTAATGCTGCTTCTAGCAACGGCTTTTTGTGCAGATCATAATTGCCAGCGTCTGCTAACTTGCTTACATATTGGAGCAAAAGATCGATATCCTTCTGCGAAGCAAGGTCAACTCTTTTTTTGCTCTTTTTTACTGGCAATTTTGACTTTAGTTTGGAAATTTCATATAGCAATATCGCAAGTGCATGGGCTACATTCATTGTCCTGTAATTTGTCTTTGTGTCAATGGTGACGACAAGGTTACATATCTCCAACTCTTCGTTGTTGAGACCCGATGATTCTCTTCCAAGCAGGATGCAAAAGTCCTTGGTGCTTGAGTCATGCATTATCTTGGCTAGCCGCTCTGCACTTATTGACTCACGTAGAATGTTGAGTCTGCTAATAGCCTGAATTGCCGTTGTTCCTATGAGTACGTCAAACTTCTTTCTCAATTGCCTCAATGTCACAGTCTTGGCAGCTACTAGGACATCGTTGCCATGAGTTGAATACTTTGCTGCCTCTGTCTTGTCAAAGTTAGGTCTGACAAAATACAAGCTTTTGAGACCAAAATTTTTCATCAGCCTAGCAATATGGCCCACATTAATGGGGTATTGCGGCTCGATCAGGGCCACTGCAACTACCATATGTATATAGACGTCTGTAAAATGATGGTGGAATTATTATAATCTGCTATATCTTAGCTATCAAGTGCCATAGTCGTAAAATGCTCTGAGCGCAACTTGTACCCTGTCTTCAGGAACCTCAAAATACTCAAAGGCATCTTTATGCGAAGCGATCTGCAGCTTTGAATTTGAATTAGCCTTAAGGTATGTGTCTGACGTTTCCTCCAGAAGATCTTTGGCATGTTTGCTCCATTGCACCAAGTCGTCCTGCTGAATACTTTTCAACAGCAGCAGCGGCACCAGCTTTGCAAATGCCGCTATGATGGCCACACGATATTTCTGCAGTTCCATCTTTGACGGGTTAGAGTCTGGAAGCGAAGGAACCATCGAGCAAATTAGGAACTGGTATTCATCAAGGTTCTTTGCAGCACTTGCGACATCCCCTATCGCAGGCACACCCTTTTTGGCAGACCTTGCATCAATTGACACTGGTCCAAATATTCCATGGACACCTTTGATGGTCAGATCAGAAGTGGTTATTCCGTCTCCTGACAGCAGTTTGCTGCAACTAGAGCTGCTAAGCTGAAGCGATATTATTGAGTTGAGCAATGACGGCAATCCTTCCTTTTATGAAAAAGCCAGGTGTTAAAAATGAAGTGTTAGAAAAATAAGTGTAATAAGGCATATGCATGTTGCGCAATTTTGTTCAACCTGAATCCAAAGAATTTATATTACTTGTAGAGTTTTACAATAAAAAATTGCTTAAAAGTTCTTCCAATTCTACAATATTCCTAAATAGGAATGCTTTAATATAATAAATACCTTATAAAAGTAAGTACAAGTAGTGCAAAAAACTATGGCTAGACTATAGCGCTTGGCGGACAAAACTGCATCATACAATAAAAAATTGCGACTTTAACGGCATAGGCTGTAACAAGGTCGTTGATGCAGTATCGCCAAGCGCCTTTTACTTATCTTACAGCTTTGATTTACTAAACTTTTTTTCGTAGATAAAACTGAAAGTACTGGCGTATACAATACCATCAGATCAATTAAGAATTATGCTTGCATGCCTCTACCAATGTACGACAAATTTTTTATCATCATAATAATAGTAGTAATCGCTTTTACTGCTACAATCGCTGGTACTAGTGCTACTACTGTCGTTGGGCAGAACCAGACCCTCAATTTAACGACATTACTCACGCCCGACACCAATAATGATGATAATAATAATGATACTACTACTATGACCCTTGCAAACACAACGGCTGCTGCTAACGTGACTGCTACTAATAACATGACAATTGAAGCTGCAAAGGAGCTATACCTGTCGGTCTGGAACCAAACAGAGTTTAACACCACGTTCAGCACTTTTGTCGAACCCTTCTCTGCCGCTGGCTATGGTGTATACGAAGAGCGAAGCAATGTCTTTGCGCCAGGCGAAACAATCGTACTCTATGTAGAACCGGTGGGCTTTGCCCATGAGCAGGTTATAGACGAAGAAGGAGGCAGTAATAATAATAGTACGCTTTACCTCATGAACATGACAGCTGATTATGAAATTGCTGCTGCAAACGGCACTAAGCTTCAGCTGATCGAAGACGTACAAGTGGGAAGCATCACTTCTCATAG
>JAICHI010000095.1 GCA_025922735.1 Nitrososphaeraceae archaeon
ACTCATGCCAGAACATTTAACTAAATCATCTGGTTTCACGATTGCTTCTTGCCTAACTATATCTCAGGTTCTGCACTATCAGACTTCCCACATGACTCTATTCTTTGAATGATTTTTGGGTCGATGAATTGATCCCAGCAAACCCCAAGATGTGAATAGATAAAAGTTATAGTGTAATCTGCTTTGAAGCTCACAAGGATTTGCAACAATGTCGTCAATCTTCGGGGGGACACTCGATGAATTAACTGGCCAGGTAGTTAGATAATGCTTTGTCTAATTCAAATAATGCCTACTGAACGAGTCCAGTAGTGGACTACAAGAAATTCACAATCTTATGAGCAAGGAAAAGGAAGGTTAGTAATGGCAAGATTACAAATGATCAGAGTACTGATGCGTCTAACAAGAAATACCGTACTTACAAAAAGAGAAAAGGAATAGCATCCTAGATTTTGGCTCTTCGTTTGGCAACGATTGATGCCGTCATGTACAGCACAAATCCACAAGCTACAATTATTACACCGTAAAGTGACAGCGCGCCTCGCTCAAGGTATTGCCCAAATGCGACCAACAGGGCACCCATAATCAAAAGACCAATGCCTGCACGTGCAGCACTGGGCATCTGTATCTTCTTCTTCTTTTTCGACAATGCTGCTGCTAATATTTAGGAGTAGATAATGTTATAGTTTTTATTGCATCCTTGGGGAGATAGAGACAAAGACTTGAAGATAGCAGTTGTCGGAATCGGGGTAGCAGGTGCGTATCTTATGAATAGGCTGAGCGATGATCACAATAACCACGTAGTGGGGTTTGAGCGGATGCCGAAGGACGAGCACGATGCTGTATGTGCTTGGGCCACATGTGAAAACGTGATGGCTGGCCTCACAAGAAAGTGTGGCGTTAATTTCGATGACTACATCTTGCATGATGGCCAGCACATGCAGGTGGACTTGGAGGAGAAGGGCAGCGTCGACATCAAGCTCAGAGGAATGGTGAGTTATGACAAGCTACGTCTGATCCAAGACATGATAAGGGGCACGGAAATAAAGTTTGGGCGGGCTCCACGAAAGGACGAGCTAGAATCTGACTATGATATCATTATCGATTCGACTGGCTTTCACCGCAACTATCTGCCAAGAGTTGGAAATGAGACATGGATTCCCTGCGTGCAATACAAGGTTCGCTACCAGCAGGGCAAGGAGCCCTTTGATGATTTTTATTTGAGAGCATTTCCCTCGATGTCCGGTTACTTTTGGTATTTTCCGCTTGGCAACGGCCAGGCACACATAGGGGCAGGCGACTTCTCAAAAAGTCACAATCACTTTGTAGATGAATTTTTGAAGAGGTACCACTGCGAAGTTATAAAAAAGGTAGGAAGGCCTGTCAGGCTGACTCCGCCTGAAAACTGCGAGCCATTTACCGACGGTCGCAAGTCGATAGGAGCAGGCGAGTCGATAGGTACCGTATATCCTCTACTGGGGGAGGGTATAATTCCATCGACTTGGTGTGCCGAACTTCTTGTCCAGAACCTTCATGATATGCCAGCGTACCGGCAGGCAGTCCTTGAAAAATTCAAGATATATTCTCTTGTCTTCAAGTTCATCAAGCTGAAAATAACAGGGAGGTTCAACATGATAAAGCATGGAATGGACATGCTCAAATTATACCGCCATATGAAGAGCGAAGAAGAGCGCTATGGCATGAAGGTCAATATGACCGATATGCTAAAGGTATCGGGAATCTAAAGCTTTAAAAATCTATCAAGAGCAGTGAAGTTAATGAGCGCAGCTAGTGATCAATCGCGGCAGCAGGAATTGGCTGCGATGGAGCAGAGGATAAATGAATTGGTCCAGCAGTCAAGGATTCTTGAAGCATATATGAATGACGTGATAACACGGCAAGTGACAGTAGGCAAGCTAATTGAAGAGGCCCATCTGGCTTCAAATACGATTCAAAACATCACTTCCGAGTCTGATGTCGAGTCGCTTATGCCTATCGGCATCGGCGTTTACGTCAAGACTACGGTGCCTCCTATAAAGAAGTTGCTCATTAACTTGGACGCTGGCGTCGCCATTGAAAAGAGTAGAGAAGATGCCCTCAACTACGTGGAAACTAGGATAAAAGAGTATGAAGTTGCAGCAAGGCAGCTTGAGGCTCAAAGACAGGAAATAGCGATGCGCATAAACCAATTGCAATCGCAGATAAACCAGATGATTCAGGCTGCCCAGCAACCCGGTTGATGCTCGTTCTGGTTCAAAATCATGTTTGACAAACTGAAAAAGGCTTTTTCTAGAGCTGCGAAGAGTGTAGCTCAGAAAGAGCTTACTGAAAAAGTTCTCGACGACGTACTGCTTGACCTCCAGATCGCGCTTTTGGAAAGCGATGTAGCGCAGGAAGTAGTTGACGAGCTATCTGAAAAACTGAAAAAGGAGCTGCTTGGGCTCAAGGTAGAAAAAGAGCAGGAAGCAACAGAGATAGTCCAGTCAAAATTACGAACAGCAGTGGCTGAAATTTTTGCACGGACTAACAGGTTTGACTTGATTGAAAAGATAAAGATGAAAAAGGAAGCCAAAGGTGGGCCCTTTGTCGTTGTTTTCCTCGGCATTAATGGAACAGGCAAAACAACCACCGTTGCAAAAATAGCAAACCTCCTGCGAAAGGCTGGCTTTTCAGTGGTAGTAGCTGCAGGTGACACACATAGGGCAGGAGCTATCGAGCAGCTAGAACAGCATACAAATAGGTTATTTCTTAAAATAGTCAAACAGAGATATGGAGCCGATCCGTCGTCAGTGGGCCGTGACGCCTACGATCACGCGAAAAAGAACCACATCGACATAGTTCTCATGGACACAGCTGGCAGGATGCAGACTTCAAAGAACTTAATGGATGAAATGGGAAAGATAGTAAGAGTCGTCAAGCCCGATGTCAAGTTGTTCATCGGCGACGCGCTTGCTGGCAATGATACAATAAACCAGGCAAGGGAGTTTTTCCACTATACCAATTTTGACGGTGCCATACTAACCAAGGTAGATGCAGATGCGAAGGGAGGCTCAGCGATTTCGATTGCGCACATTACTTCAAGGCCAATTGTATACATTGGCATCGGGCAGGGCTATGATGATATTATCCCTTTTGACTCTAACAAGTTCATCGCGTCGCTATTTGAAAGCGCGGGGCAGGTAGGCGTCAGTGTTGAGGAGGTGGCATCTATGCAAAAGATTTCAGAACTAGCGGTGGAAAAAACCAATTCAGGAAATGCGCAAACCATCAGGGAAGAGGGAAAAGACATACCGCTGCAGTCCAATCTTCCAGTCACGCCGTTGAGCCCTAGGGACGGATTTAACATTCAGGAAAAGCAAGAGTTTAAGGAACTTCCACCAAAACCTATTTTGCATCAGCCTGAACAATCTAAATCTGAGGAGCATCGAAAAGAAAAAAAGAGCAGGTTTGGATTCTTTGGCAAGAAAAGAAGTGACGAAGACCGCAGCAAGGAAGAGGAGGAAGAGGGCGACAAGAAGGAGAAACACAAGCTAGAGGAAAAACGTGCAGGAGAAGAAGAAGATGAAAATACAAGGCTGAAGCATGAAGAGGCGCAGACAAGCGATAAGGAAAGGAACCTCCAACAAGATAAGGGCGATAAAGAGCAAGAACAAGAAGAAGACAAGGTAGTCTATCTTACGGATGAAGACATTGAAGATCTCCTCAAGTAAGAAAGACATCTTGAGCATCGCAGATCTGAGCACGAAGGAGATCAATTTGATCCTGATGCTTGCAGGCAAGCTCAAGCTTGAGCAAAAGAGCGGCAAATCTCGGCCACTTTTGCACGGAAAAACTCTTGGTATGGTCTTCCAAAAGCCGTCGACTCGAACTAGAGTCAGTTTTGAAGTTGGCATGTACCAGCTAGGAGGAGGTGCAGTTCACCTTAGTGCAAACGATATCCAACTGTCGCGAGGCGAAACGATCGGAGACACAGCCAAGACCCTTTCACTATATTTGGATTGCATAATGGCACGGGTCTATAACCACGAGGATGTCCAGACCTTGGCTAGATATGCTTGGGTGCCAGTAATAAATGGGCTTTCAGACTCATTTCACCCATGCCAGATTCTAGCCGACCTTATGACAATACAAGAGCACAAGAAAAAGCTAAAGGGACTACAACTTGCTTGGCTTGGAGATGGGGACAACGTATGTAACGACCTTATGCTTGGCTGTGCCAAGACAGGCATAAGCATGACTGCCGCCTGCCCAATGGGCTACGAACCACTTGAAGAGATTGTGGAGCTTGCCAAGGCCGAAGGCAAAATGACAGACGCAGATATTGCGATAACTCACGATCCAGCTTCAGCGGTAAGAGACGCCGACATTATAGCCACAGATACTTTTATCTCGATCGGTAAGGAAAGTGACCGTGCAACGAGGGAAGCGGCCTTTCTTCCAAACTATCAAGTGAATACAGACATCATGAAGCTTGCGAAAAGGGATGCAATATTCATGCACTGCTTGCCAGCAAAGCGTGGCATGGAAGTGACTACCGATGTTATTGACGGCAAGCAGTCGGTGGTATGGCAAGAAGCTGAAAACAGACTGCACACACAAAAGGCGCTCCTTTGCTTCCTCATGAAAGCAGTAGCATTGTAGTCACTGTTTTGCAGAAGCTCTTTTGCGCCTACTATACCACAAACCAACGCCTGCGACTATTACGGCAATAACTATGAAGGTGACAATAGTAAATGCGTATGAGGCCTGCTCTGAAAAGCTGCTCCATGCCTCGCCAAGGTAATATCCAGTAAGCGTCAAGATAGTGCACCACAAGAGCGAGCCGGCAAATGTGTAGCCAACAAATTTTGCAAGATTCATCTGGCCTATGCCTGCAGGTATTGAGATTATCTCGCGGATGCCGGGGATCATCCTTGCCGTAAATACTGCAATTGACCCATACTTTTCAAACCACCTCTCGGCCTTTTCTATCTCTTGTTCTCTTATCCTGACTCTTTTGCCAAAGCGCAGGATTGCGATTCTTCCGACTTTCGCAGAAACAAAATAGATCACTACTGCCCCTGCAGTTGAGCCAAGTGCACCTACTGTAGCCATGCCAATTGTATTTTCAAGTCCAAGCCCTCTGTTCTGGGCTATGAACCCGACCAGCGGAAAGATGACTTCACTTGGGATAGGAGGAAATATCATTTCAAGAAAAGCTGCTGCAAAGACTGCGGGGTAGCCATATTCTGCTATTAGGCCAGATATTGCGTCAAGTATGCCGCTCAAAATTCCAGCTGACGCAAGAGCCACAAGCATAGCAAATCCCATTGCCACCTCCTATTGGTATAGGGCATATATTTGGTGTACATTGTAAACGATCTTCTCCCCCTCCCCCTCCCCAAAGTGC
>JAICHI010000096.1 GCA_025922735.1 Nitrososphaeraceae archaeon
ACGGCCATCTACCCTCATCTTGCACCAATAGCCAATCGCTGGAACACTGCAATGGGCATAGACGTTCACTACCCGGAGAAACACGCGGACTTCATCGCTCGTTGCCATGACGCCGGTCAGCTCAAGCCTACACCTCTGCTGCTTCAGTACCGCACGGGCGACTACAATTCCCTACACCAAGACCTCTATGGCGAGCACGTCTTCCCACTCCAGATCGCGATTCTGCTGTCCGAACCCGAACGCGATTTCACAGGCGGCGAATTCGTGCTGACTGAACAGCGTCCGCGCATGCAATCACGGCCAGAAGTCGTACAGCTTCACCAGGGTGACGCAGTCATTTTCGCCGTCCATCACCGCCCGGTGCAGGGCACTCGTAGTGTGTACCGCGTCAATCTCCGGCACGGTGTGAGCCGCGTACGCTCGGGGCAACGTCATACAGTAGGCATCATCTTCCATGACGCGCTGTGAGAGAGCTTTTCAATTATGCTGAATTTGTTCAGTGAGTCAGGCAAAGGCGGAACGTGGTGAGGAGAGGGATTTGGGTCTTGCAGCGGCTATGCTGTGCAGCTTCGTTCAGTGCTGAACGAAGCGGCCATTTTTTTGCGACGCTACAGGGCGTGACTGCTGAAACGCCGTTTCCGCGCAAATAGCTTGATCGCCTTGATGTAGTTCTTGAAGATTGTATGGATCAGCTAGGCTCTTCCGATCGCTCTTCTTCACTTTGGGGAATCTAAGGAGGGGCAGGATAAAGCCTAACTGGTTGTTCTTCTTCTCATAATTGTCGTAGTACGTCGGAACTGGATCTTGCGTTATTCTAAAACGCTGGGCAACCAAAACAGAGTACTACACGAGGAACCTACTTTGTATCATGATTTCTTATCCGCAAGTACTTTTTTTCTAATTTATTACTGTGCATCGGGCCATGCTCTGCTAGCAAAGAACAATCGCAAATGAAGATAAAATATTTTAATAAAGGCACCCTATGGGATTTACTTTTGATGGATGATGCCAGAGTAGCAGATTTTCTTAGCAACCTTCCAGAGGAAAAAAGAAAGCTTGCAGAGATAATAAGAAGAACAGTCCTTCAGGCAGACAAGAAAGTAGAAGAGACGATAAAGTGGGGAAATCTTACCTTTGTCAAGAATAGCAAAAACATTGCTTTCGTATACACATATGATAAGGGACCATATATCAACTTTGGATTTCTAAAAGCTACTTCGCTCAAAGACCCAAAAGGACTTTTTCAAGGAACAGGAAAAGGCATGCGACATGTAAAGATCTATTCGGAGAAGGATATAGACAAAAAGCAATTTACTGTCTGGGTGAAAGAAGCGGTGCAATTAGAAGTTGATAGATAGCAGACAGCATGTTTGTTATGTCCTCAACATGAGTATCTAGCGAGATTCGATTAAGTTCATGCAAAAGATGGGAACTGGCTCCTAGTCCAGTTAGCGTAGGCGTGTAGACATCATGCCTTGCTGCTCGAAGCAGGGGCACTATGAAACGCCAGCACCAGCCACCGTGTCCGGTGCCATGCACTAGGACGAAGGCTGTCATGCTACCGCTGAACAAGTGCTCCGGAGTATTTCAATCTTGATGCTACTTGCATATAGTTTCTTTGGAGTGGCAATTGAGCATGTTTTCATGAAGCGGCTTTTTGTATCTCAGAGATGCACATTTTGCAATTGGCTTAGTTCCAATAATTATTATTCTCTATTGATGAGCCTCGTTGAATTTCCACAGAAGACAGTCCTTGGTTGTCTGTACTAAACTTCTAAGCTCATTATTGTCATCCCCATCCTTCATTATTTGGTTTATCTTAATTGAGGATAATCCTAATGACTCAAGTTCTCCTATCAGATATGATCGCTCATGGCCTTCTGTAGGCAAATGAAATTTGGACATAGTAGTATATACCTAGAACTACTATATACATGAAATAACAGATTGTTTAGAGTAGCGACTCCACTTTAGCGCAATAACACAACAACCTAATTAACTACTATCCAATACTCAATCTCCCGCCAGCTTGGTGCAATCTCTGCAATGTGATTTTGAGTAAAGCTCACTTGTTGTCCTCCTATCATATTTAGAAGTCCATCTCTGCCTTTAACAGTGTGGTGCTCTGTTTGCCATCAGGGCGTCTTCTATTCTTTGTTTGTGAATATGAAGATACACAATTCTTTACCAGCTGTTCGTCATGTTCAACTCCTCAATAATCTTCCGTTCACTGTGTGTACTTTTTAAAGACATTTTAGAACATAGATTGTTATCTCAAACTTGATAATCTAAGAAGATTGACTTCTCTCTAATTGTTTTCTTATCGCTTGGGATGTTGCTGCTTAATAGTTCAATTGCTCAATCAAACCTTCTGTGAGCATCATCGAAATGCAGCATGGAATCAGGACCGCAATGCTCATAATAGAATAGACGATATTGTGACAACAGCTCGAACAAGAATATATGCTATGTGAATCTAGATAATCCGAGGCAGCACGACGATCTCGACCACTCACATGGTTGTTATTGTTACAATGCTGTGCACAGATTCATGAATAAGAATGCAATTATTCTTAGACTACTGAGCATGCAGACGCTGCTGTATCAATCCTTATTGCATAAAGGCAATTGGCAAGAGGGGAGCGAGCAGGATAACGAAATAAACCTTGAGCGACTAATCGTACAACAAAAGGGTTTTCCAGTTGCTCTGGCTATAGTTATTCACATCGCTGAGAGGTTGCTTTTCTCTAGATGCGTAGATTGAAACCTCTATCCGAATTGGGCTCAGAGCCTTTTTGATTCAAATAATAGCGTCTGATGGTTTCTTTGCTTATTTCATCCTGCATTATTATTCCTCCGCGCCTTCCCGGCGTTTTTCCCTCTTGATAGTTCACTCTCCTTCTTTCGTCGCGCAGTTCATTTTCGCCCTTTTTCTTCAGCTCTGCTGCATACACGACACGAAAATCTTGCTCTTGCGTTGTGGCATATTCACTCATTTCTTATGACCCTTAACTCTGAAAAAGATGTCAGTACCTTCGGGTGGCCCTGTTGTGCGAAGGCGAACAATAGCCACAGTAATCGGTGTTCGGTCTGCCATGACAGATACATTCACATCTGCCATATGTCTGAGTTTTATTAAATTTTCTCAATATATTCTATACACAGTATTGATATTTAACTAGATCTTATATCATCAGTTGCGATTTCTGTGGCATTGCACGTAGAGGGGTATGTACCTGAGGAAGATTAACTGATATGATATATATATAAGATTGTTGTAGAAAAATATGATCTAATCTATCATGAATATTCTTTGATGCAAAGGATTCTGTTTGCCATTAGGCAGCCCCAAAGCGAGTACATTCCGGCAGAGATTCTTTGGCGCTAGCACACGAAGACGTGTTGGCCTCGACATTGATGCTTGGCTTCACTAATTCTAAACTGGATGTAGATTCCTCATGGTTGCCGCTTTGGCTATTGCAATGTGATTGTAGTGGCCATAATAATATCGACGATTGAGGTTAGATACACAATTGTACAACACTGATTGGGCTTACATATATAGTCGCAGTGCATATAATAGATTGATAACAATGAAATACAGAAGTAGAACAGAACTTGCTTCTAATATTTTAGAGGCAGCAAACGGTGGCGCTACCAAGACCAAGATAATGTATAAGGCATTTCTTTCATATGCTCAATTAAAAGAATATCTTGCAATGTTGACTCAAAATGGCCTCGTGGCACATGATGTCGAGGGAGAGAAGTACCGGACTACAAGCAATGGGATTAAATTCATTGAAAGCACTAGGGAGCTGAACGGATTGCTCACAGCAGGAGCTCCAGAAGATGGGCTGACAAGACATGTTTGATGATGAAGAAAATCTCCAGCCGCCATCCACCTGTCCGAGATGTGGCAGGACGACCAAGTTTGGCGGAAGATGTGAATGTGAACAGATATTGTGGTAGCACTTAAAATTTGGTAATAAAGACGCGAATAATGGGCATTATAGTACAGTAAAGTGCCAACTTTGCTTTGATCAAATGTACGTGTCTGATGTAGTGGTGCACCTGATAAATCGACATTATGTTGGAGATTTAGCTCTTTACAACAACAAACCGCTAAAATCATGGATCGAGCATATGTGTATAGTTTGATGGGTTGAGAACAGCGACTCTGCGTACCTGGCGTGGGACCAGCGATGGGGTAATTGTTTCGCATGTAAATGTTACAGAAACTCTCCACTGTTTGGCTGAAATCACTAGCCGTCGTTTATATAGTAGGCAAGTCCATGTACAACGACTAGTCTTCCATCCTGGGGATTATTCCTCTCATAGTATGCATGTTTCAATGATATGTTCCGTATGTAAGAATGGTCGCCCGATTGCAGACCCGGAATCCGGCGAGTTGGTATGTAGCGATTGCGGCCTGGTATTCTCAGAAAAGGCCCACGAAAATCGCGCGGAATGGCGGAACTTTGGATCTGAAAGTAATGACAGGGCAAGAACAGGTTCCCCCCTGTCCCTGGCGCAGCACGACATGGGACTCAACACGGTTATCGGAAACAACAATAAAGATTCACGCGGTCAAAACATAGATCCATCGATGCATTCAACAATGCAAAGGTTGAGGATATACAACTTTAGAAGTCAGGCACACACGTCAACCGACAGGAATCTTATGCGGGCTTTTGGCGAACTTGGAAGGCAGAGGGATAAGCTTGGCCTGTCAGACGCTATGATAGACAAGACGGCTTACATCTACCGTAAAGCCCTTGGAAAAGGGTTGGTAAGGGGAAGATCGACTTCTGCCATACTGGCTGCGGCCATATACATTGCCTGCAGGGAAATGGGCGCAGTAAGATCGCTCAAAGACATAGGTGAGATCACCGATGTCAAACGCAAAGTTATTTCGCGCAGCTACAGGATCCTGATCCAGGAGCTTGAAATGATAATGCCAGTGACAGACCCGATGAAGTGCATCGCAAAGATCGCAAACAAGGCTAAACTAAGCGAAAAATCAAAGAGAATGGCTATAGATGTAATGAAAGATCTTGTAAATACGGAGGCATCCGCAGGGAAGGGTCCCATGAGTTTGGCAGCAACGATTCTTTATCTTTCCTGCCTGAGAAATGACGAGGCTGTGACCCAGAAATATATCGCAGAGGCGGCAGGGGTTACAGAAGTCACTATAAGAAACAGAATCAAAGACTTAAAGTCCAGGAACTTGTCCCGCGCAATTAGGGCTGGGTTATTTCCTTGAATGACGGTGACGCCCGGCAAATTTGGCAATTTTTATACTTTAGAAAAACCTGATGCTCCTTTTGTCGTAGTCACATCTTGTACCTGAGCCCGACATTGCAGGAA
>JAICHI010000097.1 GCA_025922735.1 Nitrososphaeraceae archaeon
GAAGTAATCATTTCACTGATTCTGGTTTCTGCAATCGTTGCTGTGATCAGCTCTATAAGATCAAGGGATGGGCGGATTTGGCCAAACGCCTTGATTAAGTGAACCCTTCTCTGGCCTCCTATTTTCCTTGATATTTCTATATAGAATAGGGAGATTATGTGGACTAGCCATAAAAGCCTCATCTTCTTGCGAACTACTTAGTCAATGTCTGCAAAACGTGCTAGAATGCAGAATTTTACTATCCTTGCAGGCGTGCTGATATTATTATTGTCTGCATTTTTTATCAGCGTCTTCATGCCATTTAGAAATTCTATTGCTGAGCAGAGGATTGAGCTTAATGGAGCTGGCGCAACATTCCCGTTTCCATTGATTGATACTTGGCGTGTTGAATACCAAAAAATCAAGCCAGAGATAAACATCAATTATCAGTCGATTGGGAGTGGCGGAGGAGTCA
Organism: Nitrososphaeraceae archaeon; assembly: GCA_025922735.1. GTDB lineage: Archaea > Thermoproteota > Nitrososphaeria > Nitrososphaerales > Nitrososphaeraceae > Nitrososphaera. The sequence continues at coordinate 455 of JAICHI010000097.1, forward strand.
AACAGTTTACTGAAAAGATTGTGGACTTTGGCGCTACGGATGCACCCCTCACCTCTTTAGAGAGAGAAAAAGCCCGCGAAGCAGTACACATCCCTGAAACAATTGGATCAATAATCGTCTCATACAATATCCCCGAGGTTCCAGATAAGGGATTGAAGCTTACAGGACCAATTCTAGCAGATATTTATCTGGGAAAAATTACAAAATGGAGTGATCCGCAAATACAGAAGCTGAATCCAGACCTTATCCTGCCTGCACAAAACATCATTGTAGCTCATAGGTCTGACGGCTCTGGCACGACATTTGTATGGACAGATTATCTCTCAAAGGTAAGCAATGAATGGAAGGCTCAGGTGGGCAAGGGTAAATCAGTCCAGTGGCCCACAGGCATCGGAGCTCCTGGCAATGAAGGTGTTGCAAGCACCATCAAGAGCACACCTTATGCGATCGGCTATGTTGAGCTGTCATATGCGATCGCTACAAGAATGACCTATGCCTCCTTGGAAAATCAAGAGGGTAACTTTATAGAGCCATCTATTGATTCTGTGCGCGCTGCAGTAGCTGCTTCAGCTAATCTCCTGCCAAGGGGAGACGAATCGTGGGAACAGGTATCATCAACAGATGCTCCCGGCGAGGACTCCTATCCAATCTCTAGCTTCTCCTATCTTCTCTTATATGAAGAGATGAGCACCAACCCCCGAATTGATAGCCTGGACAAAGCCAGAGCTCTGGTAGACTTTATCTCTTGGGCCATAACTGACGGTCAGCAATTTGCTGATGATTTGGGATATGTTGCATTGCCAAACGACATTGTAATACTAAATCAGGATACGCTCAGATCCCTTACTTACAAGGGCCAGCCTGTCCTTACCACAGAAAGTGAAACTGGTCCCGCATCTCCAGAAATTCTGGTATATTTTGTAGCGGCTGCCGTAATACTGCCAATTGTGGCTGCTGTAGGGATAATTTATGTGCGAAGGAAAAACCGCGGATCTTTGTCAGAAAGACCAACTAAAATAGGAGCAAAAAGAGAGTCAGTCCATGACAGACTTTCGCCTTTTTTGCTCAAGAATACCCCTGCAGGAGACAAAATATTTCGCTTCATAGTGATAGGCGCAGCCAGCTATACTATACTGCTGCTTGGTCTTGTAGCCATTTCCATATTTTCTGGGTCGGCTGAAGTGTTTTATAGAGAAGGAGTAATAGAATTCATAACAGGGACAGACTGGAATGCAGTTGAAGGACGTGAGTCCTATGGCGCTCTTCCTTACATTGTTGGTACGCTGATAAGCTCGGGTATTGCAATGATAATAGGGGTTCCAATAAGCTTAGGAATAGCCATTTTCATTGTAGAAATAGCTCCGCACAGGATGTCCATTCCATTATCATTTGTAATAGAACTGTTGGCTGCAGTGCCCAGCATAGTCTATGGCCTTTGGGCGCTCTTTGTATTTAGATTCTGGATACGGGACTTTATTGAAGTGCCATTAAACCAGGCGTTTGGCGAAACAATCCCAATTTTTGCAAAGACTCCCTTTGGCCTAGACATCTTTACTGCAGGCGTTGTACTGGCAATAATGATAATCCCCACTGTATCTTCGATTTCGCGTGAGGTAATAAGGGCAGTGCCCGACACCCAAAGAGAGGCAGCGTACAGCCTTGGAGCAACCAGGTTGGAAATGATTAAGACCGCTTTATTTCCATATGCCAAGTCTGGAATATTTGGAGCAGCCATACTTGGGCTTGGCAGGGCCGTAGGTGAAACGATGCTTGTGACTATGATAATTGGAAACGCTATTGGAGCGTCTGCCATCCCCACTTCGCTATTTTCGCCCAGCCAGACCCTTGCCAGCCTAATTGCCAACGAGTTTAACGAAGCGGTAACATCTCTTCATGTTTCTGCCCTTATTGGACTTGGTGTAGTTCTGTTCCTGCTTACAATTGGCATCAATATTGGAGCGCGACTCATGGTTTCGCGGATCGCAAAAGTTTCACCAGGAAGGGAGTGACATAATATGGCAGAACAAAATGAAAGATCATCTGAAACATTTGCAAATGATGGCAGCGGCAGCAGAAGACACCGGGTCGAGATCAGGCAAATGATGGATAAGCAGTCAATTAGGCGCCGACTATTTGACAAGATTGCCACAGGCGTTGCAATGGCCTGTGTCATCGCCGCCATCATCCCGCTTGGCAGCATATTGGTCGAAGTTGTCAAGAATGGAGTAGGTGCTTTGAGCCTAGAATTCCTGACGCAACCCCCTGGCGCGATAGGTTCTGGAAGGGGCGGAATTGGTCCCGCGATTCAGGGTACGCTTATCGTAATTGCCCTCGCGTCGCTTATAGGCGCCCCCGTTGGAGTACTGGCCGGCATATATCTGTCAGAATTTGCAGGAAGCGGCAAGTTTCCCTATGCTGTTAGATTCCTAAATGATGTCCTTACTGGCCTTCCATCCATTGTGGTTGGCATTGTCGCCTTTGTAGTCGTTGTACTAACAATTGGTTCGTTTTCAGTTTGGGCAGGCGCTTTTGCTCTCTCTATAATTATGATCCCTATCGTTGTGCGGGTTACAGAGGAGACGCTTAAGATCGTTCCAAATTCTATCCGTGAGGCTGGCTATTCTTTGGGAATTCCTAAGTGGAAGGTGGTCGTGTTTATTGTACTGACTTCGGCTAAAAGTGGGGTGCTAACAGGAATCGTTCTTGCCCTTTCAAGAATAGCCGGCGAAACTGCGCCACTTATTATGACGATACTTGGAACCAGCCTCTTCTTTACCGGTTTTACTGATCCTGTGGATGCTCTGCCGCTTAGGATATGGCGCCTTGCCTCGCAGCCATACGAGTCGGCCCACGAGTTTGGATGGGGGGCTGCGCTGATACTCATACTCTTAGTTCTTGCTATGAGCGTGGGGCTGAGGATACTGGCATATAAGAGAGGATTCAGAACTGGCATATAAGAGAGGGTTCAGAATAAAGGCAATTTCTGCCTGAATGTAGCCCTATCTGCTGTTTTTCTATATAGAGAATATAGATAATACATAATTAGCCATGGGGTGAAGGCTAACTAGTGACCCATGAAGCAATAGATAGTGGCATCGAAAATATCGGTGTCAGGCCACCCACAGCCGATCTGCAACATCGTTACAAGGTTTCTATTAGAAATCTTAATGCATGGTTCGGAATGAAACAGGCTCTGAAAAATATTAGCCTTGACATAAAGAAAAACGCAGCTACTGCGATCATCGGGCCGTCTGGCTGCGGCAAGACTACTCTAATCCGATGTCTGAACCGCATGCACGAAATGACGCCAGGTGCAACTGCAAAGGGGAGTGTCATTCTTGACAATATTGACATTTATGACAAAAAGGTGGATCCTGTTGTTATCAAAAGGCGCATTGGAATGGTCTTCCAGAAGCCTAACCCTTTCCCTACAATGAGCATCTATGACAACGTAGCGGCTGGACTGAAGCTAAATGGCATCAAGGACAAGAGGCTTATTGGGGACGTTGTTCGGGAGAGTCTTGAAGGCGCAGCTCTCTGGGAAGAAGTTAAGAACGAGCTTAGTAAGCCTGGTCTGAGCCTTTCTGGCGGGCAGCAGCAGAGATTATGCATAGCACGAGCACTTGCTATGCATCCTGAAGTGATCCTGATGGATGAGCCGACGTCTGCCCTTGACCCAATTGCCTCCTCTAAAATCGAGGAGCTGATACACAGCCTCAAGAAGGATCTGACCATAATAACTGTTACACACAATATGCAGCAGGCTGCACGAGTGTCTGATCTCACCGCTTTTATGTATCTTGGAGAGCTTGTTGAGTATGGAACGACGAAGCAGATCTTTGAAAATCCTCAGAAGGATCTTACTGAAAGGTACATATCTGGCAAGTTCGGCTAAGCATGATAGACATTTGGTAACTTGACCCGTCTCTTAGATCTTGGAATAGACCGTATACAGAATATCATCATGGACATGGCCAAGCTTTCAGAAAAATCTGTGACCACTGCCATCGAATCATATGAAAAAGGGGCAAGTACAAAAAAAGTCATATTTGAATGGTCTGAGCAGCTTAGAGTGCTACAGGATGAAGTTGGCGACCTTGCAATTGAGCTGATTGCCCGCTACCAGCCGGTTGCCACCGACCTCCGCTTCATCAGATCATGCATGGAAATTGCATATGGTTTTTCCCGGTTTGGCCGCTATGCCTACGATATTGTCGATGTGCTTGAAACCATGGGCTCAATAGCCAATTGCGACAAGAGTGCAGTTCTAGAAATGTCTTGCACCGTTAGGGAAATGATACACACAAGTGTTCAGGCACTGCAATCAAAAGACAAAAATGCAGCAGAAAAGTTGTATCAGATGGATGATACAGTTGATGCGCTTTACAGGAAGTATTTGAGAGAAGCCATCACACCATACGAAAAAACTGATAAAAGATCTTTTGACCCCCGCTGCTACATCTCTGCTCTGCTAATACTTAGATATCTTGAGCGCATTTCAGATCACGCCTGTTATATCGGTGATTCTGTGCATTATATCGTTACGGGCACGTCGAGCCCAAGGCGCTAAATATGTATGTAGAGGATACCCTGCAGTATGTGATAATATGTAGTCCATTCTCCCAATGCCCTTTTTATGACTTCATCAGTCAGCAACAGTAAGAACAGGATCTGATCATAGTAAAGTTCGCAAGGTGCAATTTACTGGAAGGTCTACCTATGTTCTATCGTTGCCAAAAAGATGGATTGAAGAAATGCGAGTTAAGGCCGGCGATCAAGTAACGCTTGTGCGGGAGCTCAATAATTCGCTGTCCATTATTCCAGTTTCTGCCGGACCATCAGAGGCTCCAAGCGAGGTCACGGCGATGATTAATCCGAACGAAGGAGGCAGCGCGCTAAAGCGAAAAGTAGTC
>JAICHI010000098.1 GCA_025922735.1 Nitrososphaeraceae archaeon
TCATAACCACTATCTATGCTTGTCATTAATGTAGTAATCATGGTATCATATTTACAGGTTCTATCCAGTTTAAGCGCCCTGACGCTTAGAATTTGTAATATTCGACGCCTAGAACAACCTCAACATTTCTGACCCATATGTTCCCCTTTTCTGTAATTATCCACATTCCGCCTTCGTTCTTCTTTGCCATCTAATATAATATATATTGCAAAAAGTTGAGAAGAAAAATACGCCAAGTAATAAAATGTGCTTGAATCTAATCAAAAGAACAAACAATAATTTCTAGAGTATGGTATCCCAGATTTCTTTGTGCCAATATACTCTAAAAATACCAGCTCAGAATAGCTTATTTTTTGAAAAGCGTAGATAATAATATATATCTTCTTTGTTTTATTAAATTCTGTTAATAAGCATTTGACCTACCCAAGCAAATGTGAAGTATCTTTTCTTACAGGCGCAACCAGTGAGGAGGTTAAGAAAGTATCATCATGGGTCGAATACGCAAACAAGGTAATCAATGATTATTTTGGAACAGTGACATCATTTGATATTCTAATATGCCGCGGAAGATGGGAGATGGAAGTGCAAGTCATATCTAGAAAAAGTCAGTCTACATTCTCAATATACAGCGATACTAAATTCGTGGGCATCACAGATTATCGTCTTGGGGAAATCATAATAAGATCTGATATTGCAAGATTTGGCCACTACTTACATGAATTGATACATGGAATAATAAGCAAGAATCATCCCCATCAGCTTAGAGAAGGGTTTGCATGGTACTTTACTCTAAAGCTTACTGAAAGATATAGGTATGTAAGACCATCCTATCCATCTTGGGTAGACATGCTATATGTATATCCAGTCAATAGGCTCGCTGAAATTGTGGGAGATGAATTCCTCAAAGATTTAGCAGTCGGAAAAGCCTCCATACAACATGATCTGCTACCGAGAGATGTTCAAGATCTTTTTGTGTCTGAAGAAGTTTTTTACTCAAAGAAAAGGTATCATAAATAGAGTAGAAGTGTTAGTTTGTGTTTTCCCCACTAATCCTCTGTTGAATATATTTGCGTGATCGTTAGGAATGGAAGACGATAAGGAGATGATATCGCATCCTCCGCATACCTAGCCGCTAGAAAGGAGACATGGGACTTCTTTGTTGCCTTTTTTCACTTACACAGGCAAAAAAGAATTAAGAGATAAGCTGTAGCACTATGTGCATTTGGGAGGCTGGTACCACGGCACAGGAACAAATTAGGGCATGCACAAAAAATGACCTTAGCCATGATGGCGGGTTTTCAAAATTTATGTCAAGTTGAAGAGATAACAATACCAGAATATGGTAATGATGATAATAATATCGCCCTCCTCGGAAAATTCCTGATACAGGTCTCTCTTCTAAGCTTTTTTTTGCAAGACAATATCTATCTCATAATTTTCATATTTTTCTATGATCACGTCAGGACAGACAAGGATAAGTACTGCTGATATTATGTAAACGCAATGGAATTTGTCGATTCAAGCGTAGTTGAACAGATAGAGATGAAAATGATTCGTCCATCTCAATTTGCTATACGAGATAAATTTCAGAGATCTCATCCAGATTGTGAGACATTGGTCAATAGCATAAGAGAGCATGGCCTGTTGCAGCCTATTCTAATAAGGCCCCTTGAACATGGATTTGAAATTATTGCAGGCCACAGGAGGTTTCAAGCATGCAGGACTCTTAGGTGGAGGTTCATCCCATCAAAAATAAGGGAACTATCTGACAAGCAAGCATATGAAATCCAGCTTACCGAGAATATTCAAAGAAAGTCAATGGATCCCATTGAAGAGGCCGAGGCCTTTAGAAGATACGTCATTGACTTTGGCTGGGGTGGAGTAAGCGAGCTTGCCAGAAAAATCTGCAAAAGCGAAGAATATGTCTCGCACCATATGCAGCTGCTCAAACTACCAGATGAAATCAAGCACAAGATAATGAACAACTCGCTTAATGTAAGCCAAGCTATAGAAATAGTACAGATTCCTCACGACAAGCAGCAAAGCATAGCTAGTGAAGTCGTTCATAACAATTTAACTGTAAGACAGATCCGGGAATTAAAAATGACACTAAAGGAAGAAGAAACATTTAACAAAATAAATGCTTCGGCAAATGATGAATCAAGATCTTTGGTAATAGCAAAGAAAGCATCACTTACTCTCAAGATCACGCTGGCAAGAGTTGATAACTTGATAAATGAAGTTCACACAACTGTAGAGCCGGATCAGAGAGCAGAAATAATCAACTTCCTGATGGGGATAAGGTTGAGGATTCATACGCTAATCGATGAGAGCATACGCTACAAGAACAAAAAACCTGGCTCGTAGCCACGAGCCATCTTATCTTGGAAGGAAGGGGGAAATCCACTCATCTAGGAATTTTTTGTAATCTTTACGAGTGTATGCAAGAGAATGGAATGAGGGATCTTTGGTTGGTATAAAATCATATACTTCATATGATTGTATGATGTCTCCAAATAGGTTTCTATAAATATCACTTTCCTCATCAGCCATTTCTTCTGATGGAAAAGCTTGTATACATATCAAATCATAACCGCCCCTTGTCCTGCCAGAATACAGGACAAAAGGTGCGCCAGCTAAATATTTCTTCAGACCTTCAAGCCTTTTTGGAAGGTGCTGCGATGTCCTGAACGTTACAAGCACAACTCTTACCACGCGGCGTTTAATCTTCGTGGTGTCAACCGATATTGTGTAGCCAGTTATGATACCTTCTGCTTCCAGCCTAGCAATTCTTGATTCGATCTCTTCCTCCGTAGGGTTGTAACCGTAACCTCTGAGGAAGTTCCAGATTTCTTTGCTGTCTTGTCTTGAGTTTATGCTCAACGCAGAAAGAATTAGTTCATCAACGTTATCGAGCATTAATTATGTCACTGCTAAATGTGAATATGTCATATTCCAAGTAATAGATGTTTTAAGGAGATTTAGATATACTAATTATAACTTGCTTCATCAGACGCTTTCTATCGAGTAGTATCAGTGTTAATAATAACACATTAGCTAGGCCCACGACTCTTCTCGGCAATGTTACTTCAATACTTGTAGTAGGTTGAAGCTAGACACGATAGCTATAGATCCAAAAGAAGTTATAGAAGCATCAAAAAGATGTAGGCCATGTAAGTGACAAGGTCTCAAGAAGAGGTCTATTCTTGTTATGTTTATGAAGCGAATATCTGATCTATCCAGACCAAATCATACATCATCCCTGCGCCAATTGCAAGCGTTGTTATTGCGGCAGCATACCTGAGTAGAAGGCTAACCTTTGCTGAATTGGCAAGTTTGACAAAGGGTATCCCTATGAGTGTGCTTATTCCCGCCATCCCCCCAATAGAACCTGCCCCAAAGATTGCAATGTATGCTAACCCCAGAGGTATGGAATTGATGGTCGACAGTACTATAAGCAGTAATGCTCCACTTCCAGCCATCCCATGAACCATACCAACAATGAGCGACTTGTGCCCATGTCCGTGTTCGGCATCATGAACATGTCCATGTGAATGGACTACCTTGCCCTGATGATGATGGATGTGCTTGTGTGATGACTTTTGATCTCTTAGGCCCTTGAAGAACTTGCCAATGCTCCATCCCGTAATAGTGGTAACACCTAGAAACAGCAGCATTATGCCTACACCAAATTCCAGTCTGTTGCTTACGGTCTCACTAATATTGACTGAAAGCAGCAATACCAAAAGCCCTGCAATAAAAAGCGATGTAGTATGACCGAGCCCCCATATTGCACCGAGCATAGAAGCTCGCTTTATGTTCTTGTGGTTTGATGCAACAACTGAAAGGACCGCTGCGACATGATCCGCTTCGATCGAATGGCGCAAGCCTGTTACAAGGCCCAGAAGAAGGATCCCTGTTGGAGCCGCTACATTGATGTTGCTTTGTACAATATTAAAGAGAGGCTCAATTACAGCATTGATTGTATCCACTATCAAGCGTGAGTGCTTTTACTGAGATCTTTACATTAACCTTTAGATGCGAGATCTTTTTTTAATGAGGAAAAATTAAGGCAAGGCCGAAGATTGGTGGCCCCATTGCCGACATCGGCTAAATCTTTGGCTTGAGCTTGTTAATAAATTGATATATCGTACAAATGTTAAACTCTGCATTCGCAAGACCCAAAACAAATGGCTATTCCAACCTTTTCCACCGGAGATCCAATCCTGGATTTCTTCTATACACTCTTCAATGGCATTGCCGAGGTACCGCTCTTTAGCTCCCCGATAACAGGCATCTTGATACTGGCAGGCGTCTTCATCGCATCAAGAAAGGCTGGCGCGATGATGGTACTTTCAGGCTTGATAGGTGCAGGGGTTGCTATCTTAGCCGGGGCTCCTTATGACTTAGTCACCTTCGGTCTGTTCGGTTATAACTCAATACTCACTGGAATGGCATTTTGGTCAGGGCCGTTTGTCAAGGCAAATAGGGCCACATTCGCTATCTCCGTCTTTGGGGCAGCCATAACTGCGTTCTCATGGATGGCATTCTCGCACCTGATGGGGGACATGTTTCTTCTAGGTGGCCCAGCTGAAGGGTGGGCCATCCCAGGGTTTACCTCTTCCTTCATCTTCACTACATGGGCTCTAATGTACGCTAGCAAGAGGTTTGGACATGACATATGGCCAGAGCCTCCTCCTCCTCCTAAGGAGGAGCTACGACCTGAAAGTGACAAGCCAGTGCAAGTAGAGTCATTTAAGTGGACAGCAAAGGAATTCATAATAGCTACACTAAAAGGCGTCTCTCAGGTCACGTTTGTAGAAAACTGGAAGACAGGTGTATTCTGGGTAGTCGGACTCACACTTGCATTTGAACTTGCACCAGTAATAGACGGGGTGCAGGAGGGAAGGCCATGGTGGACGAATGGATATACGGCTCAATGGGACGAATTTTCGCCACTTTATTTGGCAGGCGTGATGGCCCTTGTGGGTTCAGGCATTGGAGTAGCAATGGCAATACTTACCAAGTTGCCTACTGCAGAAATTAGGCTGGGGCTGCATGGTTTCAACCAAGTGCTAGTGATGATAGCTCTGACAAGTTTCATACCGCTCACACCTCAGTCATTTATAATGGCTGTCTTTGCCGCAATAGGTTGTTCATTTGTAATGCCTGCTCTGCAGAGGTTCTTTGGAATATGGGGACTGCCCGCTCTAACTGGTCCGTTCGTTCTTACTGCTTGGGTGTTTATGCTGGCGGTAGCTGGCTTTCAGAATATCCCTGCAGGAATTGGCTGGTCGAGGCCATAGGCAGAACCCCGCCACCCTTTTTATTATCCTATTCTGCA
>JAICHI010000099.1 GCA_025922735.1 Nitrososphaeraceae archaeon
GAATTGGTTTGGGTTAAGCTCCGGTGAATTCATTATCTCTATTGACTCTCTATATTCCCCTCGCATTTCCAGTGCTTGACCAAACTTGCCATTGACAAATAGGATATCAGTAGTGGTCAGCGGATTTATGAGGGATGAATTACCCCTGACTTCGCTTGCCTCCATTTCATTTAAGAGAAGGTCACAATGCATCGAACTGCCATATTGCTGGCATCCAAAGAGTTGAGCTGAGGATATCTGTCCGTAAGCTAATACGGTGGTCTGTAAAACAAGTATGACCGTGGCCGCAAGGGATAAGGCACTAGAATAGCGGTTCATCATAAAATAAGATTATGAAAAATTATTTAATTGTTGAGACACATCAATCGCATCCAATAGATATCAAGATCAAGATTCCCATTCTGTCAATGAACGACAACAAACTTACAGATAGGTCTATTGTGTGATCTGCATTATCAGATGAAGCATCTTTTCTGCAACATTTTCTCCGTAGGGATTGCGTTCGATCTTAGCCTCAAGCATCATTTCAATAACATTGCTCAATGGGTCACGCCGATATAACGGAAAAAGCACGTTTGCCTTCAAAAGCAGCGTCTCCCAACGCTCCGAGACATGTCTTAGAGTAACGCAAGGCCGCTTAAGCACAATGGCCTCTTCTTGGACTCCACCAGAATCAGTCATGACAAGTCGGCAATTCTTCAAAAGATAAAGAAATTCCAAATAACCGGCAGGCTCTATTACAATGACGTTTGGAGGCAGGGTGATGCCATAACGAGCAAGGTTGTTTTTTGTCCTAGGATGAATGGGAAAGACGATCTTGTGGTTTATACCCGATAGATGCTTTCTCAACATCTCAAGCCTGTCACGTTCGTCCACATTTTCTTGCCTATGCATAGTAAGCAACAAATAGTTGTCAGGAAGATCATAATGCCTGCCATATTCATCTGCAACCTTTGCAAGCCGCCTGCAGACATCCACAACAAGATTGCCAGTTACCGTGACATTTTTCTCTATTTCCTCATAAGATAGAAAAGTCCTAGCAAGTTCAGTTGGAGGAAATAAGTAGTCCGACGTAGAATCGATCTGTATCCTTACCCTTTCTTCCGGCACGTTAAGGTCAAAGCAGCGGAGACCTGCTTCAATGTGGACAAGGGTGGAGCCAACTTCCTTTGCTGCAAGTGCACCTGCTAGGCTAGAATTCGTGTCGCCATATACTAGAATATATGGGGGCCTCATTTCCTGGAGAAACTTTAGCATGTTTTCCTTCAGTGTAGCAACATCTGATGTGTCGCAACGCAGGTCATAATCAGGTTTGATCTTTAACTCATCAAAAAAGATGCTCTTCATGTTGTCAGAATAATGCTGTCCTGTGTAGATCAAGGCATGGTTGCCCTGGCCGTCTAGCAATTGTACCAGATCGGCGAGCTTAATGATTTCCGGTCTTGTGCCAGCTATTGTAACAATGTCTATGACATTTTTTTCTACTTGCATTTTTAACGGATTATTAGGTGTCTTCATTGTATTTCTAGGGTATAGAATCATGCTGCATCTGCCATGCATTTTCTGCGCCTTTTTCCTTCATAAATCCATGTGCGGTTTTGGTGCTGGCCCATGACTTGATCGTAAATGCTCTAATGAAGCTGACAAACCAGTATTGTGAAAATGGCAGGAAGAGGGGTAACTGAGCCGCATAGCCAAAACCACGCCAGCCATATTCTTTTACCAGGACTGCAGCTTGGCGCGCAAAAAGAACACCTGTCAAGATAAACCATATACTCAGAGGCATATATGAATAGGTATAAGGATAGTAATCATATATCAGGTAGTGAAGAGCTGCAAAAGCCGGAATCATGAGCATGATAAAGCCAGTTACCGCAGCAATTGGATTTAGCCAGAAAATGTGGCCAATAATGTCTGACCGATCCGCAATCCTAATTCCAAGCAAGTCGATGAATCCTTTAGCCCATCTTGCTCTCTGCCTCAGCATGAAATCTAGTGTTGGTGGTTTTTCATCATAGTTTATAGAAAGTGGCGCAAATGCAATCCTGTAGCCCTTCTTTAGCAATCGAAAAGTTAACTCGTAATCATCCACAAGATGATTGGCAAACATACCTACCTTTAACAAGATGTCTTTTCTGACAATATAGCCTGTGCCTCCAAGCGGACATCGGCGACCGAGGCAGGTCCTTATTGTCATAAATGGAGTAGACCAAAGATCACCTTCAAGTGCAAGCATCCTAGTTACAAAGTTAAAACTCCTGTTGCTTGGAATGTACCTGCCCTGAACCGCACAGTAATTTCCATCAAAGAGAGGTAATGCTTTCTCAAGGAAATCCCGTGAGAGTAGTCCGTCACTATCGAGCACCATTATGTAATTGCCACTTGATTTCTTAACCCCAAAATTCAATGCTATGCCCTTGCCAGACTCCTTCGTCTGAAGATCGAATGCCTTTACCCTAGGATCGTTAACATTGGCTTCGTCATAGGTTCTGTCAGTGCAATTATGGCATACTACTATGACTTCGACTTTTTGATAGGTTTGTTTAAGGCAGTCGAGTACAGTTCTTTTTATGACGCTCTCCTCGTTTCTTGCCGGGATAACTATACTGCATAGCTCTGTCTGGTTGCGGAACCTTTCAGATACTCTTTCCTTCATCTTTAGCTGGTAGTTCCTGACGCTGCCGTAGCCGCCAAGGTACAATGCCAATATCATGATTAACATGGATACATAGATTAGGTTGAAGCCTAGTATTGGCAAGGTAAAGTAAGTTAAGTCGAAATCGCTGTCCACTAGAATTTCTATGCCATACATCCGAGGGTATATTGAAGCCGTAAGCACTAGAGCCCAAAGTGCAATTACAACAAAAAAGAATGCAATCCATACTTTTTCAGCCAATCAATTACACCATCCATCATGAATTAAGGTCACGGCGTTACTGAAATTCATGGTGCTATATTGGCATTTATTTATTACTATGGTCTGTGCGTGATGTTACCAACCAAACAGGTTCTGAAAGTAATCGAGGGTCTGTGACAGTCTATCCATTACCAGTGTGAATATGTCTTGGGACTTGGTAATTTCGTACTCTCCAAAGTCTGAGACGATATTCCCGTTTGCATCGCTTGCAGTGACCATGACCACCCGTGAGGGCGGCTGTATGTCTATTAATGCTTTATATACATTATTCTGGTCTCGGAAGAGTCCATCAACTCTCAACTGACCATTATGCACGTATTTGACCTCTCTTGCCCTCAGGCTTGACTCATCTATTATTCTAACCTTAAAGACATTCTTGCCCTCATGCAACTCAGTCGTAAGTATTTCAATCTGAGGTGGTGCCCGATCATTTTCAGCTATTATTTCTTCTTCAGGACTGTTTTCTGGAAATGGGGGGGGCAGAAATGGGATTGATTGTGCGCTGGCATATCTTCCTGCTGACAGCGCTATCATCAATAGCAAAAAAGCAACTGCGAATTCCTTCAATGAAAGTGAAATGATACCAAACAATTTAAAAGTCATTGCTTCACATTTCTAACAAGGTATAAAAGTAAAAGTGTCCTTCTTAGAAGTTTAGCGTAATCCGCAACGTCCGACAAATCCTCTACTATATTTTGACAGAGACGGATTTGATACTATATAAATAATCGTGGCACTCACTCTTTATGATGAATATTCTTGCCATCGGGGCGCACCCCGATGACATTGAACTTGGCTGCGGTGGCCTCTTGCTGAAGGCTTCGCGGCAGGGTCACCATAATATTTTCATGTATACCTTGACGCGAGGAGGAGCCTCCGGTGATCCTGAGGAACGAACAAAGGAATTGATGCAGTCTGCAAAATTCATTGGAGCAAAAAAATTGTGGATTGACAATTTCGAAGATACCAAGCTATCGCTTTCAAGTGATCTCATCAATCACATTGAGTTTTTTATAAAGAAGGCTGATCCTGACATTGTGCTGACGCACTCGATTGGCGATACACACCATGATCATCGCGCGATAGCTGCTTCCACAATAGAGGCTGGAAGGTTCGTACCAAACATACTTGCTTATGAAATCCCCGTAACTCGCGACTTCAAGCCGCAGGTCTATTATGATATTTCAGATGTCATCGATGGTAAGATAGATCTTATCAATATTTTCTGGTCGCAGAGAAGCAAGTCGTTCCTCCAATCAAATGCCATTCGCGGACTAGCACAATATCGTGCATTGCAAAGCAGATTCAATAACTCGGTAACGTGCGTTGAAGCTTTTGAAGTGCAAAAGCTCTTTTTTGGCAAAGAGTTCAAGCTGTTGAACATCCCACAGGAGAACATAGCTAGAACAGCGTCTCAGCAAATGCCAAAAGAGGTCATTGAATCAATAAGTACCTAAGTCTAGGTTGTAGTCGTTTTCTTTTGGCCTGCCATAAGGAACACCTCGTCGGTGTTTACCTTGTGTTTGATTGACCTAGCTGGAACACCTGCAACGATATCGCCGTCAGGGACGTCGTGTATAACTGAAGCACCTGAGGCCACAATGACGTTTCTGCCTACTTTGATCCCATTTTTCAGTGTTGAATTTAGACCTGTCCAGCTGGTTTCTCCTAGGCTTGTACTGCCTCCAATAATCGTACCAGCCGTAAGTTCGCAGTTCTTTCCCACAGTTACGTTGTGAGCAATATGGACAAGAGCATCAAGTTTTGTTCCATCACCTATCCAAGTGTCGGAAAGTGATCCACGTGCAATAGAGCAGTTAGCATATATCTCAACGCCGTTCCCAAGTCTAACATGGCCCTTGTGAGGGAATTTTTCCAGCTCACCATCTTCATACCGCTCGAAAGCAAATCCATCAGATCCTAAGGAGGCTCCTGACTGGATCATACAGTTGTTGCCAACTAGACAGTTTTGCACGAGCGATACTCTGTCGTATATGATTGTGTTATCGCCTACTGAACAGTTATCGCCTATTACCGCATAGTCGCCAATATAGCAGCCCGTTCCTATCTTGGATTTCTCGGAAATAACTGCCCGTGGTGAGATGCCAACCAACCGCTCTTGGCGCCTCATCTCTTTGGTCACTCTAACAAATGTAAGCCGGGGATTGTCCGTGAATACTAACAATTGCTTGCTATTTGGGTGAACCAGACCTTGCATTTCTTTCTTGCATAGTATCACACCCGCCTTTGACCCGGAAATGTACGACAGTCCTTTTTGGCCCACATGCCAGCAAAATGCAAGGTCGTTTTCAGTTGCCTCATCAATAGAAGCTATGCCATGTACGCTGATGTTGCTACCTTCTGACTCAAAGTCAACTCCAAGGTTGGATAGAACTGAC